>NZ_JBFAXR010000050.1:0-56922 GCF_040680895.1 Streptomyces sp. NPDC051940
ACAGCGACCAGGTGAAGGAGTCGAGCGAGCCCTTCGCGGCCGGGGAGGTCGCGGTCACCTGCCAGGAGGGGGCCACGCCCGCGCGGGACTCGACGACCATGCGGCGCAGCGCCGGAGCCGGGTTCGTCTCCGCCAGCCAGGCGTCCGTGGCGTCCAGGGTGGCCTGCGACACCTGCAGCGTCGGGTACAGCCCCACGATGATCTGCTGGGCGATCTCGTGCGACCGCGAGGCGAACACGTCCGCCGCGGCGGCGAAGTACTTCTCCGTGTACGGGGCCAGCAGCTCCCGCTGGTCCGTCTGCACGAAGCCGCCGATGACCGCCTCCTGCACCGCGTTGGCGAGCTTGTCGCCCTCCACGACCGAGGCCCACGCCTCCGCCTTGGCCTCGGCGGTCGGCCGCCCCGCGCGGGCCGTCGCGGCGTGCCGCTCACCCGCGGCCGTCGGGTCGAGCTTCAGCTCGGCGGCGATCTCCGCCTCCCCGGCCCGCCCGGTGGCGGCGAGGCGCTGCAGCAGCGCCCAGCGCAGCTCCGTGTCGACGGCGAGCCCGTCGAACGACTCGGAGCCGTCGAGCAGCGCGGCGAGCAGGTCGAGCTGCTCGTCCGTACGGGCCGTGGCCGCGAACGCCCGCGCCCAGGCCAGCTGGTGGTCGCCGCCGGGCGCCGCGGAGCGCAGCTGGGCCAGCGACGCCTCCGTCCAGCGGGCCAGACCAGCCGCACGCCAGTCCGGCGCCGCGTACAGGTCGAGGGCCAGCTTGACCTGCCGCTGCAGCGACTGGACGACGCCGATGTCGCTCTCCTTCGTGATGCCGGAGAGGACCAGGTCGAGGTAGTCGCGGGTGGCGAGTTCGCCGTCGCGGGTCATGTCCCAGGCGGACGCCCAGCACAGGGCGCGCGGCAGGCTGCCCTCGAAGTCACCGAGGTGCTTCGTCACGGCGGCCAGGGACTGCGGGTCCAGGCGGACCTTGGCGTACGACAGGTCGTCGTCGTTGAGCAGCACGACGGCCGGCCGGCGGCGGCCCTCCAGTGCGGGCACCTTGGTCAGCTCGCCGTCCACGTCGAGCTCGATCCGCTCGTCGCGCACCAGCCGGTCGTCGACCAGCTCGTACAGGCCGATCGCGATGCGGTGCGGGCGCAGGGTGGACTCGCCCTTGGCACCGGCGGGCAGCGCCGGGGCCTCCTGGCGGATGGCGAAGGAGGTGATGTTCCCGTCGCCGTCCGTCTCGATCTCCGGTCGCAGGATGTTGATGCCGGCGGTCTCCAGCCACGCCTTCGACCAGGACTTCAGATCGCGCCCGGAGGTCTCCTCCAGCGCGCCCAGCAGATCGGTCAGCCGGGTGTTGCCGAAGGCGTGCCGCTTGAAGTACGCCTGCACGCCGCGGAAGAACTCGTCCTCGCCGACGTACGCCACCAGCTGCTTGAGCACCGAGGCGCCCTTGGCGTAGGTGATGCCGTCGAAGTTGACCATGACGTCCTCGAGATCGCGGATCTCGGCCATGATCGGGTGGGTGGACGGCAGCTGGTCCTGGCGATACGCCCAGGTCTTCATCTGGTTGGCGAAGGACGTCCAGGAGTTCGGCCAGCGCGAGCCGGGGGCGGACGCCTGGCAGGCGATGGAGGTGTACGTGGCGAACGACTCGTTCAGCCAGAGGTCGTTCCACCACTCCATGGTGACCAGGTCGCCGAACCACATGTGGGCCAGCTCGTGCAGGATCGTCTCGGCGCGCGCCTCGTACGCGGCGTCGGTGACCTTCGACCGGAAGACGTACTGGTCGCGGATGGTCACCGCGCCCGCGTTCTCCATCGCGCCCGCGTTGAACTCCGGGACGAAGAGCTGGTCGTACTTCTCGAAGGGGTACGCGTAGTCGAACTTCTCCTCGAACCAGTCGAAGCCCTGCCGGGTGACGTCGAAGATGTGGTCCGCGTCCAGGAACTCGGCCAGCGACGGCCGGCAGAAGATCCCCAGCGGTACGCTCCGCCCGTCGCCCTCCCAGGTGCCGTGCACGCTGTGGTACGGGCCGGCGATGATCGCCGTGATGTACGTCGAGATGCGCGGCGTCGTCGTGAAGGCCCACACGCCGTCGACCGGCTCCGGGGTCGGCGAGTTGGAGTTGACGATCCAGCCCTCGGGGGCCTTCACCGTGAACTGGAACGTCGCCTTGAGGTCCGGCTGCTCGAAGGACGCGAAGACGCGGCGGGCGTCCGGCACCTCGAACTGCGTGTAGAGGTACGTCTCGCCGTCCACCGGGTCGACGAAGCGGTGCAGGCCCTCACCGGTGTTGGTGTACGCGCAGTCGGCGACGACCGTGAGCGTGTTCTCGGCGGCCAGGCCCGGCAGCGCGATCCGGGAGTCCGCGAAGACCTCCGCCGGGTCGAGCGCGGTGCCGTTCAGGGTGACCTCGCGGACCGAGGGGGCGACCAGGTCGATGAACGTGGCGGCACCCGGCTCCGCGGACCGGAAGCGGACGGTCGTCTCGGACCGGAAGGTGCCCCCCTCCTTCGCCCCGGTCAGGTCGAGGTCGACGACGTACGACTCGACATCGAGCAGTCGCGCCCGCAGCTGCGCCTCTTCGCGGGTCAGGTTCGTGCCAGGCACCAGGGCATCTCCTTCGTTGCTTAAGCCTCCGGCCATCCTCGCACGGGGGCTGGGGGTGGTACCTCCGGGATACGGGGTGGGCCCGGTGGCACCTGCGGGGGCGGTCAGCCGCCCACGGACACCCGCCAGGGACCGTCGGCGCGGACGCGGACCAGTCCGGGGCCCTTCACCGGGGCGAGGACGTCGGTGCGGCCGATCTCGTTGACGAGGCCGTCCAGGTCCTCCGGCCAGTCCGGCTCGCCGGTCGCCACCAGGTGGTCGACGATGAAGTTGTCCTCGCCGCCGTGGCCGAACGACAGCACGCCCGCGGGCCCTTCGTAGAGCAGCAGGTCCGAACCGTGGCCGTCCAGGGTGTGGGTGAGCCGGCGGGCGTGGCCGAGGGGCCGCACGCTCAGCTCCCACGCGGTGTCCGCCTCCACCCGTACGGACAGGGGGCGGTCGGCCGGCACCAGGGTGGCCGTGCGGCCGTGCACGTCGTCCTGGTACGCCTCCAGCAGGAAGTCGGTGCTGCGGCCGTAGGCGTCGCAGGACTGGATGGTCACCCCGGGGCTGCCGGAGCAGACGATCTCCAGCACCACCCAGCCGCCGGGCGGCAGGGTGGGCTCACAGGTGACGCGCTGGTTGCCGCGGCCCCGGTGGACCTGGGGGGCGAACGCGGCGTCGAGGCCGGGGAGGCCCGGGAGGCGGGCGGGGGTTTGGGTGGGGGTGGGGTACGGGGCTTGGGCCGGGGGCTGGGCGGGATACGCGGCCTGGGCGGGGGACGGGTCCGGGGCCGCGGCCGGGGTGGGGTAGGGCGCTGGGGCCGGGGGGGCCTGGGTGGGGTAGGGCGCCGGGGGAGGCGGGGGCACCGGATGCGGGGGCGGCGGCGGGGGCGGCGGCGGGGGCGGGGGCGGGGCCGCCGGGGGCGGGGTCTGCACCGTGATGCCGAAGTCCGTGGCGAGGCCCGCCAGCCCCGTGGCGTAACCCTGGCCCACCGCGCGGAACTTCCACCCGCCGTTCCGCCGGTAGAACTCGCCGAAGACGAACGCCGTCTCCGCCGTCGCGTCCCCGATCGCGAAGGACGCCACCGGCTGCCCGCCGGGCAGCGTCACCCGCACCTCCAGCAGCGGGATCCGCCCGAACGTGCCGCCGTCGGCGGACGCCGCCACCACGATCCGGTCGATGCCCGCCTCGACGGCCGGCAGGTCCACTTGGAGCCAGTCGGCGACCGCCGGGCCCTGCTGATCGGAC
Source organism: Streptomyces sp. NPDC051940 (assembly GCF_040680895.1). NCBI lineage: Bacteria > Bacillati > Actinomycetota > Actinomycetes > Kitasatosporales > Streptomycetaceae > Streptomyces > Streptomyces sp. NPDC051940. The sequence continues at coordinate 3,824 of NZ_JBFAXR010000050.1, forward strand.
TTGCCGAGATGGCGCACGCTGCCCGACGGGTGCTCACGCTGGTTGTAGAAGACGAGGTCCGCGTCGCCGCGGACCCTGCCGGACGCGTCGAGCAGCAGCGCGGAGACGTCCACCTCGGGGACGCCCGGACCGCGCTGCCAGCTCACCGTCACATGGAGCGCCTCGGCGGGGACGGGGAGGTTGGCTCCCTTGGCCATCTGGGTCATGGCGGGATCCTCACACGGGTCCCCCGCCGGAACACAGGCTTCCGGGTTTCCCGGGCGCCCGGGCGTCAGCCCTTCAGCTCCTCCGCGACCAGCTCCGCGATCTGGACCGCGTTCAGCGCGGCGCCCTTGCGCAGGTTGTCCCCGGAGACGAAGAGGGCGAGGCCGTTCTCGACGGTCTCGTCGTTGCGGATCCGGCCGACGAACGACTCGTCGCGGCCCGCCGCCATCAGCGGGGTCGGCACCTCGGTGTAGACGACGCCGTCCGCCTCCTTCAGGATCTGCACCGCGCGCTCGGGGCTCAGCGGGCGCTCGAAGCGGGCGCCGAGCTGCAGCGAGTGGCCGGTGAAGACCGGGACGCGCACGCAGGTGCCGGAGACCTTGAGCTCCGGGATCTCCAGGATCTTGCGGGACTCGTGGCGGAGCTTCTGCTCCTCGTCGGTCTCGTTCAGCCCGTCGTCGACGATCGAGCCGGCCATCGGGAGCACGTTGTACGCGATGGGGGCGACGTACTTGTCCGGCGCCGGGAAGTCGGCGGCGGTGCCGTCGCGGGTCAGCTTCGGGGCGTCCTCGCCGACCGCGGCGATCTGCCCGTACAGCTCCTCCACGCCGGCCAGTCCGGACCCGGAGACGGCCTGGTAGGAGGAGACGACCAGGGCGGTCAGCCCGGCCTCCCGGTGCAGCGGCTTGAGCACCGGCATCGCGGCCATCGTGGTGCAGTTCGGGTTGGCGATGATGCCCTTCGGGCGGTCCTTGACCGCGTGCGGGTTGACCTCGGAGACCACGAGGGGGACCTCGGGGTCGCGGCGCCAGGCGGAGGAGTTGTCGATCACGACGGCGCCCTGGGCGGCGACCTTCTCGGCCAAGGCCCGGGAGGTGGCGCCGCCGGCGGAGAACAGCACGATGTCGAGGCCGGAGTAGTCGGCCGCCGAGGCGTCCTCGATGGTGATCTCGCGGTCCTGCCACGTCAGCGTCCGGCCCGCGGAGCGGGCGGAGGCGAACAGCCGCAGCTCGTCGACGGGGAACTTGCGTTCGGCGAGGATGTCGCGCATCACTCCGCCGACCTGTCCGGTCGCTCCGACGATTCCGATCCGCATGCGGCTCTCCTCCTGGGGACGTGGTGGGTCGCCTCCCCACTCTGCCCGATCCGTCCGCCAGGCCAAAACGGATTGCCCGGGTGGCGAGACGGCGGGTCGCGGCCGTCCTCGGACGGCCGCGGGGCTCACGTCGCGGTCGCGTGGGGGCCGCGCCTCGGTTGTGCCGCGCTCACGCCTCGGTCACGCCGCGCTCACGCCGCGTCGGAGCTCTTGCGGTCCGACTTGTCCAGGGCCACGACCAGGCCCGCGATCACGAGGAACGCCAGGATCGGGAGTCCGACGTACAGGCCCAGCGTCTCGCCGACGCTCAGGCCCTCACCCGGGTCGTCGCCGGCGTCACGCGTGAGGGCGAAGGCGGGGGACGACATCAGCAGCATCAGCGTCGTACCGGCGGTGAGGGTGCCGGCGCGCAAGGCATTCTTGGTGACCACGCTCCCGAATCTAGCGAACCCGGACGCAGGGCGCGCGTCCGGGGTGCCGTTCAGGGTCCCGCCACCGCCCGTCGTACGTCCTCCAGCAGTGCGTGTACGCGCGGTGAGGCGGCCAGGTCCTCCAGGGTGAGGGGGCGGCCGTCGGGGTCGGCGACCGGCAGTCGCCAGTTGGGATACGCGTCCACCGTGCCGGGCAGGTTCGCGGGCCGCCGGTCGCCCGCCGCGTCCGGCAGCCAGACGCCGACCAGACGCGCCGGGGTACGGGCCAGCAGCCGGTACACGGCCTTGAGCGCCGCCTCCTCGTCGTACGCGCCCTCGGGCAGCAGCCCGAGCGAGCGGATCAGCTCCAGCCACTCCCCCGTGTCCGCCGCGTCCTCCCGCCGCGCCTGCCCGTACGGCGTGCCCAGCAGCCCCAGCCGGTGCCGCAGCCCGACGTGGGAGCCGGTGAGCCGGGCCGCCGTGGGCGGCAGATCGTGCGTGGTGGCCGTGGCCAGGCAGCCCTCGCGCCAGCGCGCCGGGGCCAGCGGGCTGCCGTCGCCGCGGTAGTCCCGCTCGAACCACATCACCGACGTGCCCAGCACCCCGCGCTCCGCCAGCGCGTCCCGGAACTCGGGCTCGACCGTCCCGAGATCCTCCCCGATCACCGGCGTACCCGCCCGCCACGCCTCCACGGCCAGGACCGCGAGCATCGCCTCGGCGTCGTACCGCACGTAGGTGCCCTCGGCGGGCGGCCGACCCTCCGGCACCCACCACAGCCGTGACAGGCCCATCACATGGTCGATGCGTACGGCGCCGGAGCCGCGCATCAGGGCGCGCAGCACCTCCCGGTACGGGCGGTAGCCGGCCGCGGCGAGGGTGTCGGGGCGCCAGGGCGGCAGACCCCAGTCCTGACCCTGCGCGTTGAACGCGTCCGGCGGGGCGCCGATGGACATCCCCGCGGCGATGTGGTCCTGCAGCGCCCAGGCGTCGGAGCCGGAGGGGTGCACGCCCACCGCCAGGTCGTGCACCAGGCCGACGGACATGCCGGCGTCGCGGGCCACGCGCTGGGCGCGGGCCAGCTGGCCGTCGGTGAGCCACACCAGCCAGCTGTGGAAGTCGACGCGGTCGAGGTGCTCGGCGCGGGCACGCCCCGCCGCGGCGGACCGCGGCGCACGCAGTCCCGCGGGCCAGGCCCGCCACTCGGGCCCGTACAGGTCGGCGAGCGCGCACCACAGGGCGTGGTCCTCCAGCGCCTGCCCCTGGGCGGCGAGGAAGTCGTGGTAGGCCGCCCGCCGCCCCGCCGTCATGGGCACACGGCGGACGATCTCGAGCGCGGCGCGCTTGACCGCCCAGACGGCGTCGCGGTCGATCAGCTCGCCCTTGCCGACGACGCCGTCGCGGAGGGCGGCGGCCTTCGTGAGGAGCGGGGCGATCGCGTCCCGGTCCTCCGGGGGGAGGTAGCGGTACTCGGGGATGTCCTCGATCCGGAGGTGGACGGGGTCCGGGAAGCGGCGGGAGGAGGGGCGGTAGGGGGAGGGGTCGGTGGGGTGGGGTGGGTCGGTGGGGTGGGGTGGGTCGGTGGGGTGGGATGGGTCGGTGGGGTGGGATGGGTCGGTGGGGTGGGATGGGTCGGTGGGGTGGGATGGGTCGGTGGGGTGGGATGGGTCGGTGGGGTGGGGTGGGTCGGTGGGGTGGGGTGGGTCGGGTGGGCTCAGCTGTGCTCCTGGGACGGCGGCGTGCAGTGGGCCCAGTTGCAGGAAGCCCGTGCCGTGGGTGCGGCCCGTCCACGCGGCCAGCTCGGCGAGGTCGCCGAGGTCGCCCATGCCCCAGGAGCGGTTCGAGAGGAGCGCGTACAGCTGGAGCATCAGGCCGTGGGCGCGGGGGGCCTGCGGCATGCGGGGTGGGGCGATGACGAGGGTGGAGGTGGCGGTGCGGCCGTCGGGGGCGGTGGCGGTGAGGGTGTGGCAGCCGGGTGGGAGGTTTGCGGTGGGGGGTGTGCTGGCGCCGGCGCCGGCGCCTGCCCCCGCGTCGGCGGCGGCGTCTGCCCCTGCGTCGGCGCCTGCGCCGGCTCGGGGAGGTGGCTCGGGTCCCGTGTGTGCCTCAGTTCCGGGGGGCGCCCCCGTCTCCTCCAGTTCCACGTGTACGCGGGTGCCGTGGGGGAGGTCTGGCATCCCTACGACGGTCGGTGGCAGGAGGGGCGGTGGTCCCTGGCTCCCTCGGTCGGGGTCGACGCCCATCGCCGCGAGCACGGCGCGCACGGTGCCCTCCGGGACGGTGACGCGGTGTCCGGGGGCGGGCTCGTAGAACGTGGCGACGCCGTGCGCGGCGGCGATGCGGGCCAGTTCCATGCCTCCCCCTCACGGTGGACCCCCGAAGCGTCTCAAATCCCCCGCGCCGATGACAGCCCCGCGGGGTGCGGCTCCCTCCGGGGTGTCGCCCGGTGACCGGCGCCGCCCCGCGCCTGCGGCGCGGGGTTGCCCCCACCCGCACACCACCCGTTACGGCAGTGCCTGGTCACCCCCGGCGCCTGGGTGGGCCCTGGTGGGGCGGTGACCGGGTGGTGGGGGCGGTGACCCCTGTGGGGACGGTGACCGGGTGATGGGGGCGGTAACCCCTGTGGGGACGGTGACCGGGTGATGGGGACGGTAAGCCCTGTGGGGACGGTGACCGGGTGGTGGGGCGTGGGGGGTGGGGGTGTTCGTGGCTGGTTGTCGGTGGGGATCGAATTGATCCTGCGGCCCCAGGGGGCCTTGCCGGGCGGAGCGCGAGGGGACGGCGCCATGGCGCCGCCCAGCGAACGGCTCCGCTGACGCTCCGCCGAGGGTCGCCGCCGGTGACCCGGTGGGGTTGCGCCGGCTCCGCTGCGCTGCGCCGACTGATGCGAAGCGAACGGCTCCGCTGCGCTCCGCCGAGGGATGCCGTCGGCGAACCGACACGATGGACCGACTCCGCTGCGCTACGCCGGCAAAAGCGCACCTGCCAGCGCGACCGGCACCGCTCCAGCCCGTCCGGCGCTTGAGGACGAGGCGCGCAGCGCCGACCGCGTCAGCCGACGCAAAGGCGACCTCCAGCCCGTCCGGCGTCTGAGGACTGAGGCGCGAAGCGCCGAAGCGCGCCGCAGGCGCCCGCGGGAGCCGAGCCGATCAGCGCGACCGGCACCGGATCCAGCCCGTCCGGCGCTTGAGGACGAGGCGCGCAGCGCCGCGCGCCCGGCGCAAACCCGCGCCCGGGGACGTCAGACCCGAGGCGAAGCCTCGAAGTGCGTGGGAGGCATCGGCTCACTGATGAGGTTCTCGTCCGCAGCGAGCGGAGGCTCACTCGTGAGCGGCGCCCCAGCCGCAAGAGGCGGCTCGCTGGTGAGCGGAAGCTGCGCACAGGAGCACGTGCCCTCCAGCCCGTAGTCCGGATCGGAGCCGCCGTCGAACTTCAGATGGTCGTGGCCGGCCACGTCGTCCCTCCATCGCGTCGTCTACGAGGTGCGGGGCGCCCCCTGAGCGCCCCCCGTGCTCCGCCTCACACTACGGCGCCCGCGGGGGATTTGCCGCCGGGGTGGCGGGTATCACGCAAGACCTAGGGTCCAGCGGCCGTCGGGGCGGCGGTTTTTGCGGTCGGCGGCGCCTCGTAATGAATCAGACAAATGCGACAACTAACCTTCCCCGCCCCCTCGCGTTGACACCCGCCTCACGCAAGTGGTGGGCTCTGAGCAGAACCGAACGCGGGGGCGACCCGACGCACCCGTCAACAGACGAGTCGCAGGGGGTACGTTGCGCGGCGCAAGCAACGGCATCGGTGGAGCACGGGCGGCGAGCCCCACGCGTGCGCGCGCCGTCCTGGCCGTCGCCGTGCTGTCCGCCGCCCTCACCGGCTGCCTGCTCTGCGACGCCCTCCCCGCGCAGGCCGCGCCCGCGGGCTCCTCGCACGTCGCCCCCGAGCCCGGGCCGACCACGTCGCCCGCGCGGCGCGGGGCCGCCGCTCCCGCCACCTCCGTGTGGCCCCGGCCCCAGCAGCTGCGCCTCGGCGACGGCCAAGTCGCCCTCGCCGGGCGGCGCGTGGCCGTGCTGGCTGCGCCCGACGTCGATCCGTACGCCCTCGGCGTCGTCGAGGACGCCCTGGGGAGTGCGCGCAGCGTCGAGGTGCTCTCCCCCGTCGCGCCCCTCCCCCGGGGCGCCGACGTCGTCGTACGCCTGGAGGAGAACCCCGCCGGAGGCGAGGCTGACGCCTCGCCGCGTGGCGGGCGGACCGAGGCGGAGCTCGCGTTGCGCGCGCTCGGGGCCGAGCCGCAGGGCGATCTGCCCGCCGGGGGTTACCGGCTGGCCGCCGGCGGACGGACCGTCGTGCTGGCCGGCGTCGGCGCCGACGGACTGTTCAACGCCGCGCAGACGCTGCGGCAGCTCGCCGTCGACGGTGACGCCGGCGCGCTGAGGGCCGTACGGATCAGGGACTGGCCCAGCGCCGCCGTGCGGGGCACCGCCGAGGCGTTCTACGGCGAGCCCTGGAGCCATCAGCAGCGGCTGGCGTACCTGGACTTCATGGGGCGGACCAAGCAGAACCGCTATCTGTACGCCCCGGGCGACGACCCGTACCGCCAGAGCGAGTGGCGCGAGCCCTACCCCGCCGGGCGGCGCGCCGAGTTCCGCGAACTCACCGAGCGCGCACGGCGCAACCACGTCACGCCCGCCTGGGCCGTGGCCCCCGGACAGAACTACTGCTTCTCCTCGCGCGACGACGAGCGCGATCTGCTGCGCAAGGCCGAGGAGATGAGGGAGCTCGGCTTCGGGGCCTTCCAGCTGCAGTTCCCCGATGTGAGCTACGACGAGTGGCACTGCCGTGCGGACCGCGAGGAGTTCGGGACCGGGCCGGGCGCCGCAGCCCGCGCCCACGCCCGTACCGCGAACGCGCTCGCGGCCCGGCTGGGCGGCGAGGGTGCGCCCGCGCTGTCCCTGCTGCCCACCGAGTACTTCCAGGAGGGCGGCACCGAGTACCGGCGCGCCCTCGCCGACGCCCTCGATCCGGGCGTCGAGGTCGCGTGGACCGGCGTCGGGGTGCTGCCCCGGACCATCACCGGGGCGGAACTGGGCGAGGCGCTGGCCGTGTTCGGGCATCCGGTCGTCACCCAGGACAACTACCCCGTCAACGATTTCGACGCCGGCCGCGTCTTCCTCGGCCCCTACACCGGCCGCGAACCGGCCGTGGCGACCGGCTCCGCCGCGCTGCTCGCCGGGGCGATGGAGCAGCCGCTGGCCTCCCGTATCCCCCTCTTCACGGCCGCCGACTTCGCGTGGAACGCCCGGGCGTACGACCCGAAGGCATCGTGGTCCGCCGCGCTGGACGAGCTGGCCCGCGGCTCCGGTCTCGACCGCGAGGCGCTCGCGGCCCTGGCCGGGAACAGCGCGTCGTCGGCGCTGGACGAACGGGAGTCGGCGTATCTGAAGCCGCTGCTGGCCCGGTTCACCCGGGCGTACGAGTCCGGCGACCGGGCGGCGCTGGAGCGGGCGGCGGGACCGCTGCGCGAGGCGTTCACGACGATGCGCGAGGCGCCCGGCCGGCTGGGCGCGCTCTCCGGCGAACTGCGGCCGTGGCTGCGGCAGCTGGCCCGGTACGGCGAGGCCGGGGACCGGGCCGTCGAGATGATGCTGGCGCAGGCGCGCGGCCGCAGCGAGCAGGCGTGGCGCGCGCGGCTGGAGCTGGACACGCTGCGGGGCGAGATCGGCGGGGCGCCGGGCCGGGTCGGCGAGGGCGTGCTGGGGCCGTTCGCAGCGACGGCGGTCGCCAGCTCGGACAGCTTCACCGGCGCCTCGGCCGCCTCGCCCAAGGAGACGGACACGGCGCTGGACGGCAAGCCCGGCACGGCGCGCCGGCCGCGGGGCGCGGAGCAGGAGCTCGTCCTGCCGCTCGACGGGCGGCCGTTGCAGACGCTGACGCTGCTCACCGAACCCCGCACGGCGGGCGGCAGCCCGTATCCGCTGGCGGCGCCCGCGGTCGAGCTGTTCGTTCCCGGCGAGGGGTGGCGGCGCGCCGGGGAGCTGGCGGCGTCCGGTTTCACCGAGCTGGCACCGCGGGGCGCCCGCGCGGACGCGGTACGGCTGACCTGGACCGGCGGGGCCGCGCCCGCCGTCCACGAGGTCATCCCCTGGGCCGAGGGCACGGAACGCACCCGGCTGGAGCTGCCGCGCCCCGAGGTGGACGTGGCCATCGGCGGTACGGCCACCGTCGAGGCGACGCTCAGCGGCCACGCCCCGCGTGCGGTACGCGCCGCGCTGCGGGCCGCCGCGCCCAGGGGGCTGAAGGTCTCGGCGCCCCGGTCGGTGGACGTACCCCGCGGCGGTACGGCGACGGTCCGGCTGAGGATCAGCGCGCCGAAGGGCGCGAAGGCGGGGACGTACACCGTGCCCGTGCGGCTCGCCGGCGGCGAGGAGCGGACGCTGACCGTGCGCGCCTATCCGCGTACGGCAGGCCCCGACCTGGCGCGCGGGGGCAGCGCCTCCTCCTCCGGCGACGAGACGCCCGACTTCCCCGCCCCGGCGGTGGTCGACGGCGACCCGGCCACGCGGTGGTCCTCGCCCGCCCGGGACGACGCGTGGATCCAGGTCGCGCTCGGGCGCCCGGCGCGGGTCGGCGAGGTCGTGCTGCACTGGCAGGACGCGTACGCCGCGCGCTACCGCATCGAGGTCTCCGCCGACGGCCGCCGCTGGCGGACGGCGGCGGTCGTCGGCCGCGGGCGCGGCGGGCGCGAGTCGGTCCGTATGGACGAACCCGGCGTCCGCTTCGTCCGCGTCCACGGCGACCAGCGCGGCACGGAGTTCGGGTACTCCCTGTGGTCCGTGGAGGTCCGGGCGATCGGCTGACGTCAGCCGGCCGCCCTGCGGGCCAGCCGCTCCAGGCTCGCCCGGCCCTCCCGGCGCACGCCCAGCGGCACCAGCGCCGCCCGCCCCGGCACCCGTACGCCGCCGGTGAACGCGACCCGGGTGCGGGCGCCCTGCGGTACGGCGGCGAAGCCGACGAGCAGGAAGCGGCTCTGCAGCCAGCAGTACCCGGGCTGTTGTACGCCGTGCAGGCGGGCGCGCAGTCCGTAGCGGCTGCGGGCCTCGACGGTGAGCGTGTCGCTTCCGCTGCGCTGGATCCGCACCCGGTGCAGATCGGTGACGACGCCCTCCAGGGCGGTCAGCAGCGGCCAGACCGTGTCGTACGGGGCGTCGACCACCCGTTCCGTCACCGCGGCGCCGTGCACGCCGGCGGCCAGGGCGCGCAGCCGCGCCACGGTGTCGATCTCGGCGGCGGGCCAGTCCGTCATCCTCGTAGCTCCCTCGTCCGTCATGCCGACCACGCCTTGCGGAACGACTCCCGTGCCCTGCTCAGCCGGGACTTCACCGTGCCCACCCGCACCCCCAGCTGTTCGGCCGCGGCGCGCTCGTCCAGCCCCTCGACGTCGCGCAGTACGAGCACCGCGCGGTGTTCCGGGGAGAGCCGCCGCAGTACGTCGCCGATGTCCGCGGCGAGCTGCGGGTCGCCCGCGGCGGGCAGGTCCGTCAGGTCCGCGGGTTCGCCGCGGGCCGCGCGGCGGGCGAGGCGGACCGCCTCCCGTACGGCGATGCTGCGCACCCAGCCGTACAGGGCCGCGGGCTCCTTCAGTCCGCGCAGCCCGCGGAAGACGGCGATCAGCGCCTCCTGGGCGGCGTCCGGGCCCTGTTCGAGGGCGATGGGGCCGCAGAGCCTTCCCACGTACGGGGCGAGGTCCTGGAGCAGCGCGTTCATCGCGAGGGTGTCCCCGCGCTGGGCCGCGCGCACCAGGCCCGTCACGTCGTCATGCGGCACGGGGTGAGTCTTCCCTGCGCACGGCCGCGAAGGAAGCGGCGGCCAGCACCGCGCACAGGGGTGTGTAGAGGACGGGGTTCAGCCAGTGGAACGCCGAGCCGTCGGGGGCGTCGGTGTCGAGCACGGTCATCCACGCGAGCCCCGCGAGGGTACGCAGGGTGAGACCGGCGCCGACGGCGACCGTTCCGTACCGCAGCAGCGGGTGCCGCGCGCGCAGGGCGACGGTGGCGGCGCCGCCGAACAGCAGCGCGGCCAGCGGCAGCAACACCCCCGGGGTGAAGGGCACGTCGGCGCCGAGCACGGCATACGACAACGTGCCCCGGTCCCCGGCGGGCCAGGTGGCCCCGGTCGCCCAGTAGAGATGGATCAGCCCGTCAACCCCCAACACGGCACTCACAACACCAGCAGCAGCACGCTGTCCTCGCACGGTCACCCTCCTGGAACGTAGAACCACTCTCACCCCACCAGAGGAAGCAAACGCCCCATAGGTTCCCCACGACTTCAGCAAGCCCGCGGCCCGGAAGCCCGGGCGGATCGTCAGGCCCGGCGGGCCGGGGGCCGAGGGCCGGCTACCGAGGGACCGGGGGGCTGGGGGCCCAGGGGCCGGGGGCCGGGGGGCGGAGCCCGGGCCCAGAGGGGCGGAGGGTTGGGGGGCGGAGCCCGGAGGAGCCGAGGGCCTGGGGCCCGGAGGGGCCTGGGAAGTACGGGCGCCCGTAGCGCCCGGGCGCCCGTGCCCGCGGAAGGCCGGGGCGGCATGGGGGGCCGGGGGCTTGGGGGCCCGGGGCCCCGGGGCGTCCGCAGGCGCCACCGCAGGCTGCGGGCAGGCGTGCCGCAGGGCGGCACGGGTGGGCGCAGCCGAACCGCACCCGGCAACGCGAACGCAACCACCCACACCACCTCGCCGGAGGCGCCGCAGGCTGCGGGCAGGCGTGGGCGCAGCCGAACCGCACCCGGCAACGCGAACGCAACCACACGTACCGCCCCGCCGCAGGCGCACCGCAGCCCGCCGCGCAGCGGCTACGCGTACTGGGCGCGCACGCGCCGCTGCGCCGACGGCGGCGCCCCCACCGCGTCCATCCCCAGCAGCACAGCACCGAGCACCGGCGGCGCCGTCACCACGTGCGTGACCGCCTTCGGGGCGCGGGCCGCCAGCCGGGCCCGGATGCCCGCGTCCAGCTGGGGGTGGCGGGCCGCCAGGACGCTGCCGCCGAGGACCACGTCCGCGGGCTCGGACAGCAGGTCCAGCTTCTCCAGCGCGACCGACGCCATCGCCACGACCTCGTCCGCCTGCCGGTCCACCAGGGACCGCGCCACGGGATCACCGGCCGCCGCGACGGCGAAGAGCACCGGCGCGATCTCGTGCCGCCGCGAGACCGGGACGCGGTCGAAGTGCAGGGCCTCGATCAGCTCGCCCATCGTGCGCAGCCGGAAGTGCTCGGGCACCGCCCGCGACAGCTCCGTCGGCTCGCCCCGGCCGTCCGCCGCACGCGCCGCGTACCAGAGCGCCTCGTCCGCCAGCCCGCCGCCGCCTCCCCAGTCGCCGGAGATCCGGCCGATCGCGGGGAAGCGCGTGGTGCGGCCGTCGGGCAGCATGCCGACGCAGTTGATCCCCGCGCCGCACACCACCGCGACGCCGCGCGGCTGTTCGACGCCGGCCCGCAGCACGGCGAAGGTGTCGTTGCGGACCTCGACCCCGGGGGCCCAGCCGCGCCGGGCGATGGCGGCGGTGAGCGCCTCCTCCTCGGCGGGGAAGTCCGCGTTGGCGAGGCACGCGGAGACGTGCCGGGCGAGGGGCCCGCTCCCGGCGGGGATCCCCGCGGACGCCGCGGCCTGGCGGACCGCCTCGGCCAGTACGTCGACGGCGGGTTCGACCCCCACCACGGGGGGCTGGAAGCCCCCCGAACGACCGGCTCCCAGCACCTCGCCGTCGGCGGAGACCAGGGCCACGTCGGTCTTGCTGTTGCCCGCGTCGACCGCCAGGACGGCGGCGGCCGGCGCGGACGCCCCCTGTGTCACGCCCACGCGAGGTGCTCCCGGTTGTGCGCGATCAGGGTGTCCGTGAGCGTGTCGGCGTAGGAGACCTGCCCGACCAGCGGGTGGGCCAGCAGGGCCTTGAAGACGCGGTCGCGGCCGCCGCGCAGGGCGGCCTCCAGCGCCAGGTCCTCGTAGGCGGTGACATGCGAGATCAGCCCCGCGTACAGCGGGTCGAGCGGCGCGACCGGCAGCGGAGCGGCGCCGCTGCCGTCCACCCGGGCCGGGACCTCGATCACCGCGTCGTCGGGGAGGAAGGGCAGCGTGCCGTTGTTGAGGGTGTTGACCACCTGCACGGAGCCGGCGCCGGACCCGAGCAGCGACCCGGCGAGCGCCACCGCCGCCTCGGAGTAGAACGCGCCGCCGCGCCTCGACAGCAGCTCGGGCTTCTCGTCGAGCGCCGGATCGCCGTACATCGCGAGCAGCTGCCGCTCGATCTCGGCGACCTCCGCGGCCCGCGAGGGCTTGGACCGCTGCTCGGTGACGACCTCGTCGTGGGCGTAGTAGTAGCGCAGGTAGTAGGAGGGGACGACGCCGAGCCGGTCCAGCACCGAGGCGGGCAGGTGCAGTTCGTCCGCGATCCGCGCCCCGTGCTCGGCGATGAGCTTGGGCAGGACGTCCTCGCCGTCCGGGCCGCCGAGCCGCACGCCCCGCTCCCAGGTGAGGTGGTTCAGCCCGACGTGGTCCAGATGCACCTGCTCGGGGGCGACGTCCAGCAGCCCGGCGAACTTGCGCTGGAGGTGGATGGCCACGTTGCACAGGCCGACGGCCTTGTGCCCGGCCTGCAGCAGCGCCCGGGTGACGATCCCCACCGGGTTGGTGAAGTCGATGATCCACGCGTCGGGGTTGGTACGGCGTACCCGCTCGGCGATGTCCAGCACGACCGGAACGGTCCGCAGCGCCTTGGCCAGCCCGCCCGCGCCGGTGGTCTCCTGGCCTATGCAGCCGCACTCCAGCGGCCAGGTCTCGTCCTCGTTGCGGGCCGCCTGGCCGCCGACGCGCAGCTGCAGGAGCACCGCGTCGGCGCCCTCGACGCCCGCGTCCAGATCGGAGGTGGTGGTGATCCGGCCGCCGTGGCCCTGTCTGGCGAAGATCCTCCTGGCCAGCCCGCCGACCAGTTCGAGCCGCTCGGCGGCGGGGTCGATCAGTACGAGCTCGTGGATCGGCAGGGCGTCGCGCAACCGCGCGAACCCGTCGATGAGCTCTGGCGTGTACGTGCTACCGCCGCCGACGACTGCGAGTTTCATACCGGTTATCCCTTTACTCCCGTGAGAGTGATGCCTTCGATGAAGGCTTTCTGTGCGAAGAAGAACAGCGCGATGACCGGGGCCATGACCAGCACGGTCGCGGCCATCGTGAGGTTCCAGTTGACGTGGTGCGTGGTCCTGAAGGACTCGAGACCGTAGGAGAGCGTCCACGCCGTCGGATCCTCGGATGCGTAGATCTGAGGTCCGAAGTAGTCGTTCCAGCAGTAGAAGAACTGGAAGAGGGCCGCCGCCGCGATGCCCGGCTTCGCCATCGGCACCACCACCCGCAGCAGCGTGCGCAGTTCACCGCAGCCGTCGACGCGCGCGGCGTCGAGGTACTCGTCGGGCACGGTGAGCAGGAACTGCCGCAGCAGGAAGATGGAGAAGGCGTCGCCGAAGGCCAGCGGGATGATGATGGGCCACAGGGTGCCGCCCATGTGCATCTGCTTGGTCCAGAACAGGTACATCGGGATGATGACCACCTGGGGCGGCAGCATCATCGCCGAGATGGTGAGCACCATCGCCAGGTTCCGGCCGCGGAACCTGAACTTGGCCAGGGCGTAGGCGACCGGGACCGACGACAGCACCATGAGGACGGTGCCGAGGCCCGCGTACATCAGGGTGTTGCCCCACCACTTGACGAAGTTCGGGGACTCCCACACCTGCGCGAAGTTGCCCCACTCCCAGGTGTCCGGCGTGAGATCGCGGGTGAGGGCCTGCCGGTCGCTCATCACCGCGGTGAGGAAGATGAAGACGAACGGCAGGACGAAGAACAGGCCGGCGGCGACGGCCAGGGCGTGCACCGCCACCCACTCCAGCAGCGCCTTGCGGCGCGCGGTCCGGGCGGCCGGTGTGAGCGGCCGGGCCGGCTGCCGCACCTGTACGGGGCTGATGACCTGGGTCATGGTCTCCCTCACTCCCCGCCCTGGACGAGGCCGAACCGCCTACGCATGAGCAGCAGGGTGAACGCCATCGAGCACGCGAACAGCACCAGCGCGATGACGCAGGCCGCGCCGTAGTCGCCGCGCTGGAAGGCCAGGTTGTAGATGGACGACGGCAGGGTCAGGGTGGACTTCTCCGGATAGCCGGGTTCGACCACCTCGCCGGCGCCGCCGGCCTCGCCGCTGGAGACCTTCCCGGCGACCACCGCCTGGGTGTAGTAGCTCATGATCTGGATGGCGCCGGTGACCACCGCGAACACGATGATGGGCTTGATGTTCGGCAGGGTGATGTAGCGGAAGCGGTGCCAGGAGTTCGCCCCGTCCAGCTCGGCCGCCTCGTACTGCTGCTTCGGTACGTCGAGCAGCGCGGCCAGGAAGATGACCATGAGGTCGCCGATGCCCCACAGCGCGAGCAGGGTCAGCGCCGGCTTCGACCAGTCGGCGTCCTTGAACCAGCCGGGCTCGGGCAGCCCCAGTCCGCCCAGCACGGTGTTCACCGGCCCGGTCCCGGGGTTGAGCAGGAACACGAACGCCAGCGTGGCCGCCACCGGCGGGGCGAGGTAGGGCAGATAGAAGAAGGTGCGGAAGAGGTTGCCGCCCCGCCTGAGTCTGGTGACGAGCATCCCGATGCCCAGCCCGAAGGCCACCCGGGTGCTGACCATCACGACCACCAGCCACAGGGTGTTGCGCAGGGACGGCCAGAAGAACGGGTAGTCCTGGAAGACGTACGCCCAGTTCTGGGTGCCGCTCCAGGTCGGGGCCGAGTAGCCGTCGTAGTGCGTGAAGGAGAAGTAGACGGTCGAGATCAGCGGGTAGACGAAGAAGACGCTGAACCCGATCAGCCAGGGGGAGAGGAAGCCGAGGGTGCGAAGCGCCGCCATGCGGCGCTTCGCCCTCAGCGCTGGATGCGCCATTGCCATCGTGTGCAGTCCCCGCCTCTCCGCTACCGGGCCTGCTCGATGTCCTTGTCGACCTGTTCGTCGACGGCCTTCAGTCCGCCGGCCAGATCGGTCTTCTTGCCCGACTCGAAGTCGTAGCTGAAGTCCTGCAGCGTCAGCTGGTACGCGCCGCCGTTGACCGCCGCGGGGGTGGTCGTCGAGCCGGCGTCGGCGGCGATGTCCATGAAGACCTGGAAGTTCGGGGTGATCTCCAGAGCGGGCGACTTCATCGCCTCGAAGGTGGACGGCACGTTGTGGATGGCGTTGGAGAAGCTGACCACGGCCTCGGTGTCGGTGGTCATGAACTTGATCAGCTCCCAGGCGGCGTTCTTCTTAGGGCTGTTGTTGGCCATCCCGATGATGGTGCCGGACAGATAGCCCTTGCCGTAGCTGTCGGCCTGGTCGTCCGCGACCGGGAAGGGGGCCACGCCGATCTCGAAGTCGACGCCCGCGGCCGTGGCCATGCCCTCGCGCCACTCACCGTCGAACTGCATCGCGACCTGGCCGGTGTGGAAGGGGTGCTCGGCGCCGAACTCGTCGCCGAAGGTGGAGCGGAACTTCTCCAGCTTCTGGAAGCCGCCGAGGTCGTTCATCAGCTTCTGCTGGTCGGTGAGCATCTGCGCGAAGGCGGGGTTCGTCGACATCGCGGCCTTGCCGCCGTCGAAGTACGTGGCGCCGTACTGGGCGGCGGCGCGGGTGGTCGTCCACTGGAAGTTGTGCCAGTTGGGCAGGATGCCGAGCTGCTCGTAGCTGTCGCCCTTGGTCTTGGTCAGCTTCTTCGCGACCTCGCGCAGCTCCGACATCGTCTTCGGCGGGGCCGTGATCCCGGCCGCCTCGAAGGCGTCCTTGTTGTAGTACAGGCCGAAGGAGTCGCCGAGCAGCGGCAGGGAGCAGTGGTTGCCCTCGAACTGGGTGTACTCGTTCATCGCCGCCGGGAAGGTCTTCGCCGGGTCGATCTTCGACTTCTCGAGGAACGGGTTGAGGCTGGCCCAGGCCTTCGACGAGCAGAACTTGCCCACGTTGTCGGTGGTGAACGACGAGACGACGTCGGGCGACTTGGGGCCGCGGGCCCGCAGCGCCTGGTCGATCTTCTCGTCGGTGATACCGCCGACGGCCTTCACATGGATGTTGGGGTGGGCCTTCTCGAAGCGGTCGATGTTGTCCTGGATCGCCTTGACCTCGTTCTTCTCCGACCAGCCGTGCCAGAAGGTGATCGTGGTCTCCTTGCTGGCGTCGTCGTTCGCTCCTGAGTCGTTGCTGCCCGTACAGGCACTGGCTATCAGGGATATCGCCGCCGCGGCGGCGAGTGCCGCCGCGGCCCGGTGGGACGTCGTGCGCATGGTGTGCCTCCTGGGCAGTCAGAAGGTGCGTGGATCCGTGCGGGCGGTGCGGACGTGTACAGCGGGGGGTAAGCGGGGACGGGCGGGCTCAGCGCGAGGTGTCGAAGACCTCGTCGCGGGTGGTCGCCAGGGCGGCCTCCAGCGCCCCGCGCAGGACCGGGTCGTCCTGCACGGTGGCGATGGCCACCTGGGGGCGGGGCGCGGCCAGTTCGGCCAGCTCGGCGGCGACCAGCTCCCGCAGGGGCTCGCCGCCCGCGCTGTTGACCGAGCCGGAGAGCACGATCAGCTCGGGGTCGAGGACGGCGACGACGGAGGCCAGGCCGAGGGCCAGGGCGGTCGCGTAGTGCTGCAGGAACTCGCGGTGGGCGGGCTCGGCCGGTTCGGCGGCCGCGCGGGCGAGCAGGGCGGCGGAGACCTCGTCGTGGCGGCCGTCGGGGACGTCCAGGCCGAGCCCGCGGGCGTACGCGGGAAGCTCCTGGGCGCCGGCCAGCTCCTGGAAACCACCGCTGTTGACCTTGGACACCTGGCGGATGACGGGCGCGCCCGGCACCGGCAGGAAGCCGAACTCTCCCGCGCCGCCGGTGAAGCCGCGGTGCAGCCGGCCGTCGATGACGATGGCGCCGCCGATGCCGAACTTGTTCCACAGCAGGACGAAGTCGTCCCGGTCGCGGGCGACGCCCAGGCGCTGCTCGGCGATCGCGGCGAGGTTCACGTCGTTCTCGTACTCGATGGGCATCGGCAGCGCGGCGGCCAGCTCGTCGAGCAGGGTGGGGCTGTGCCAGCCGGGCAGATGGGAGGCGTAGCGCAGCCGGCCCGTGCTCGGGTCGAAGGCGCCCGGGGTGCCGATGACCAGCCGGTGCAGGTCCTCGCGGACGAGCCCGGCGGCCTTCACGGCGCCGTCGACGGCCTTCACCACCTGCTCGGCGGTGTCCTTGGAGCGGTGGCGCGGCGTCGGGAGCTCGTACAGTCCGGTGATCCGGCCGGTGATGTCGGCGACGCCGGCGCGGATGCCGTCGGTGGTGACGTCGAGCCCGGCGACGTGGGCGGTCCGCGGGTTCAGTGCGTACAGCTGGGCGTTGGGACCGGGACTCCCCTCACTCGTTCCGGTCACGACGACCAGTCCGGCGCTCTCCAGCCGGGCGAGCAGCTGCGAGGCGGTGGGCTTCGACAGCCCGGTGAGCCGGCCGATCCGCGTCCGGGTGAGCGGCCCCAGCTCCAGCAGCGCGTCGAGCGCCGCCCGGTCGTTCATGGCCCGCAGCACCTTCGGCGTCCCCGGCGTACCACTGCGCTCGGCCATCCGGGCCACCCCCTTGACGTGGACTGTTAAGAAACCTTCCTATCGATGCGGTGACGTTACGGCCCGGACCGCGGGGGCGTCAATGGGCCGCGGGGGTCGGATACGCAAGCGTTACGGCCGCGGGGTGTCCGGCAGGCCGGTATCCGGACCGCGTGCCAGACTGACGGCATGAGCAGACCGCAGACGGTCGAGGAGTATCTGGACGGTTTCACCGGACCGGGCCGCGAGCTGCTGGAGCAACTGCGCGCACTCGTCCACGAGTCGGTCCCCGACGTCTCCGAGGCGGTGAAGTGGGGCTCCCCGGCGTTCCTGCACCCCTCCACCGGGACGATCCTGGTCATGGTGAGCGGCCACCAGAAGCACGCCGGCTTCGTCGTCACCCCGAGCACCATGGCGGCCTTCGCCCCGGATCTCACGGGCTTCGAGACGGGCAAGGGCACGGTCAAACTCCCCTACGGCGAACCGGTTCCGGCGGAGCTCCTGCAGCGCATGATCGCGTTCCGGGTGCGGGAGCACGAGGACGACGGCGTGAAGTGGATGTGAGCCGGCACCGGGGCCGGGGCCTGGCACGGCGGCGGGCGGGGCGCTAAGGTCATCCGCGATGACTACTTCCTCTGTTGACAGATTGGGGGACCCGACCGCGCAAGGTGCGTGCTGATGCCCACCACCGCGCACGGGGACTCCCGGCTTTCCTTCTGGCTGCGGGTACGTGAGTACGCCGTACCGCCGCCCGTCATCGAGACCGCGACCGCCCGCCGCCTGAGCGGCGACTGGGGCGGTGCCTGCGCCGCCGCGGGCGTCGACACCGATCTCGATCTGCGCCTCCTGGCCCGCCGCGGCGGCCGGGAGCTCGCCGCCGTCGTACGCTCCGACCTCCGCCGTCTCGCACCCGACCTGCTGCGCTGGCACCTCCCCCGGATCGGGCCCGACGGGCTGCTCCGGCCCGGGCTCACGATCCCGCTGGCGCGGTACGCCACGGACGAGGGCCCGGTCCAGCTCGTGGTCCGCACCGCGCCCGCCTGGGCGGACGCCGGGCAGCGGCTGAGCCTCGCGCTGTGGGGCGGGCCGGACGGCGACCGTTGCCCGCATCCGCATCCGCGTCCCAGCCGGCGCTTCCGGCTCGATCTGCACCGGCATCTGTGGGACGCGCGCAGGGCGCACGAACTGCGCTCCCGCGCGGGGGATCCCGCCACGCGACTCCCCTCCCCTGTCACACCGTTCGTGCCCTCGGGGCTCGCCTGCGCCGTCGGCCGGTGGTCGGACGAGGCGGGCTTCCTGCTGGGCGCCGAGGGGCGGTCCTCCGGTGCTGTCGCGGTACGGCTGGGGGGCGGTCGCCGGCTGCTGCTGGAGGTTGCCGGCGGGCGGATCGCGTCGGTGTCCCGGGGGGACGGCGGGTCCGGGACTCCGGTGCTGCCCGACGCGGCGACGTGGGTGCTGCCCGACCTGGAGCTGTTGCGGGCGGGGGCGATCGACGCCGGCCGGCTGCATCCCCTGGTCGCGGAGGCGCTCGCGCCGGGGTCGGCCGGACCGGCGCCTACGCCGGGCCTGCCCGGCGGGCCGCGGATCGTCGAGTGCCGGGGCGCCCGGCACCGGATCGGCTTCGTGGACGGGGCGTTGACGCCGCTGGACCACGATCCGGCCGAGCTGCGCCGGGAGGAGCTCCTGGTCGCGTTCGGCGGTCCGCCGCTGCCCTGTCTGCGGGTCATCGACGTGGCCCACCGGCGGCCCGACAGCCTCACGGACGTCCGCGAACGCCTCAACCACGGCGACGTCGCCGGCGCGCTGGCCGTCGTCGAGGGCCTGCTCGGCCCGGACGCGGTGCTGCGCGACGGGGCGCTGCGCGACGCGCTGCGGGACGCGGCCGACCGCCGGGTCACGTACGGCCTGTACCGGGCGGGCCTGACCCGGCCGGGGCGGTCCGGGCCGCCGCGTACGGAGCCGCGCCGTACGCGGGGCCGCGGCCGCAACGCCACGGCCTCCTCCTGACTCACCAGGGCCCGGCCGCCGGTCCCGCACGTCCTGACCCGGCGGGCCCCGCGGCCCGCGCCCATCGGCTTCTCACACCCCAAGGTGATCCTTTGACGCCCACGCACGCCCACGCCGTCCCGACCGAACTCGACGTCGCCGACCGGCTACTCGGCCTCCTCCGCGACACCGGCACCGAACTCCGTCCCGACCTGCAGCTGGAGGCGCTGACGCTCGCCGTCGCGGCCGATCTGCCCGTACTGCTGTGGGGGGAGCCGGGGATCGGGAAGACCGCCGCGCTGACGCAGCTCGCCGAGGCGCTGGAGCTGCCGCTCACCACCGTGATCGCCAGCGTGCACGAGCCGTCCGACTTCTCCGGGCTGCCCGTCATCGGCGACGACCCCGCCGAGCAGGGCGTGCCCATGGCGCCGCCGGACTGGGCGGTGCGCCTGGTACGGGCCGGGCGGGGGCTGCTGTTCCTGGACGAGCTGTCGACGGCGCCCCCCGCCGTACAGGCCGCCCTGCTGCGGCTGGTGCTGGAACGGCGCGTCGGCGCCCTGCGGTTGCCGCCCGGGGTGCGGATCGTTGCCGCCGCCAACCCGCGCTCGTCGGCGGCCGACGGCTGGGAGCTGAGCCCGCCGCTGGCCAACCGGTTCGTGCATCTGCGGTGGGTCCACGACCACGAGGTCGTCGTGCGCGGCCTCGGCGGCACCTGGCCCCGTGCCGCCCTTCCCCGCCTCGTCCCCGAACGGCTGGCGGAGTCCGTGGACTTCGCCCGCCGCGCGGTGTGCGGTCTGCTCGCCGCGCGGCCCGGGCTCGTGCACCGGCTGCCCGACGGCGAGACGCGGCGCGGCGGCGCCTGGCCGTCGCCCCGCAGCTGGGAGATGACCGTGCGGCTGGTCGCCTTCGCGACGGCCGCCGGCTCCTCCCGGGACGTCCTGTCCCTGCTGGTCCGCGGAACCGTCGGCGACGGTCCCGGACTGGAACTGCTCGCCTCGATGGACCGGATGGACCTGCCGGACCCCGAGGTGCTGCTGGCCGATCCGGCCGCCGCCGTCCTGCCCGGGCGCGGCGATCTGCGCCAGGCCGTCCTGGACGGCGTGGTCGCGGCGGTCCGCGCGCGCCCGTCCCGCGCCCGCTGGGACGCCGCGTGGACGCTGCTGGTGCGGGCGCTGGAGACGGGCGCCCCGGACGTGGTCGTCGTACCCGCGACCACGCTCGCGTCCCTGCGCCGGGAGGACTGGGAGGTGCCGGCGGCGATCGAACGGCTGGCCGGGGTGATCACGCTGTCCCGGCGTGCGGATCTCGTGGCGGCCGACGCGACCCGGCGCGCGGATCTCGCGGCTGCGAACGCGACCCCCCGGCCGGTCCGATGAGCGGGCAGCCGGGGCCGGGCCCCGACAAGCCGGACGTCGGCGAGCTGGACCTCGACAAGCTGTACACCGCGCGCCTGCTCGCCGCCCGGGTCCGCCCGTACCTGGCGACCGCGCTGTTCGCCCTGCACACGGTGGAGTCGCCGCGGACGCTGACGATGGCCGTCGACCGGTACTGGCGGTGCTACGTCTCCCCCGCGTTCGTGGCCCGGATGTCCGTGGAGCATCTGGCCGGCGTCTGGGTCCACGAGGTGTCGCACCTGCTGCGCGACCACCACGGCCGCGGCGACCGCTACGCCCACGCGCACGGCCTGACCGGCGCCGGGGAGCGGCTGCGGATGAACATCGCCGCGGACTGCGAGATCAACGACGACGTGTACGGCGAGGGGCTGAAGCGACCGCCGGGCGCCGTCATGCCGCAGCGTCTCGGGCTGTCGCAGGGCGAGCTGATGGAGGACTATCTGCGCCAGTTCGGACTGGGCCCGCTCACCCAGGACTTCGTCTGGCTGGACTGCGGCAGCGGCGCGGACGGCCTCGAACGGGAGTGGGACCTGGGCCCGGACGGCGCGCACGGACTCAGCGACCAGGAGCGCGACCTGGTCCGCTTCCGGGTGGCGCAGGGCATCGTCGGGTGTCCGGGGAGCGCGCCGAAGGGCTGGCAGCGGTGGGCGGAGGAGGTGTTCCACCCGCCGCAGCCGTGGCGGGCGCTGCTCGGCGCGGCCGTCCGCTCGGCGGCCTCCGCCCCGGGCGCGGGCGAGGACTACAGCTACGGGCGGCCCTCGCGCCGCTCGACGGCGGTGAAGGGCGCGGTCCTGCCGAGCCTGCGGCGCCGGCCGCCCAGGGTATCCGTCGTCATCGACACCTCCGGTTCGGTCAGCGACTCCGAGCTGGGCAGCGCGCTGCTGGAGGTCACCGCGATCTCCCGGGCGGTGGGCGGCCGCAGCGACCAGGTCACCGTGGTGCCGTGCGACGCGGCGGCGCGCGTCGCCCACCCGCTGTGCCGCGCCGAGGGGATCCCGCTGCTGGGCGGCGGCGGTACGGACCTGCGGACCGGTTTCGCGACCGCGCTGCGTACCCGCCCCGACGTGGTCGTCGTCCTGACGGACGGCCAGACGCCGTGGCCGGACCGGCAGCCGGCGTGCCGGACGGTGGTGGGGCTGTTCCCGCGCGGCAGCGCCTGGAGCGAGCACCACCACTACGCTCCGACCGGCCCGCCCTCCTGGGCGCGGGTCGTGGAGATCGGCGCGGGGCGCTGAGGACGGTGCAGCGCCGCTTCGTGCCGGGCCAGCGCGTCCGCCGCCCGCCGCAGCGAAGCCGCCGCGCGGTCGCAGCGCAGGGCGAGAGAGCGCAGGTCGGCGGCCGGCGAGGCGGCGGACAGCTCGCGCAGCCGCGTCCCGCGGGCGCTCAGCTCCGCCGCCTGCTCCCGCAGCCGCGCCGACCAGTCGCCGGTGTCCGGGCGGCCGGGCGCCCGGACGGGGTCGACGGCCGTCACCGGTCGAACAGCCGGAAGACGGCGGTCTCGGCGACCGCGCCGGTGTAGTCGGCGAGCAGGGCGTCCACGCGGTCACGCTCCTCCGGGACGAGCCGGTCCAGGTTCTGGACGTACGCGGCGAGGCTGTGGCTGAGGGGGAAGGTGTACGACGGGTCGGTCCAGCGGATCTCCACCCAGTCCGCGGGCGCCGGGAGGAGCCCGTCGCCGCCGAGGCGGGGCACCACGTCGTGCTCGTTGACGAGGGTGATCACCTGGGTGCGCGGGTCGTACGGCAGGACCAGCGCGACGGGCGCGCCCACGGCGACCACATGGGTGAGCTGCCAGGCGTCGTTGGCCTCCGGCATGCCCGCGAGGTCGACCGCCGCGACCCCGCCCGCGCCGTGCCCGATGAGCGCCACCTCGGCGTCCTCCGGCAGTACGTGCCCCAGCGCCCGGTAGGCGGCCCGGGTGTACGCGGAGCCCGGGCGGCCGGCCGCCCCGGCCGCGGCGGCCAGGTCGTGCAGGCCGGCGGCTGCCCCGGCGGGCCGGTCGGGCAGCAGCACGACGTAACGCTCCACGCCGTCGCGCCCGGACGTGATCCGCCGGACGACGATCCGCCCGTCGGCGCCGAGGACCTCCAGCGTCTCCAGGCCGCCGGGCAGCGGACCGGACCGGCCGCCCGTCGTGAGCGCCGGGTCCGCCGGGACCCGCCGCACCCGAGAGGCCGGCAACCACCGCCACCGGCGGCGGCGGGCGGGGTGGGGGCGGCCGGTGACGACGGACCAGGCGTCGCGCCGGGCGCCGGGGCGGCCGGTGACGACGGACCAGGCGTCGCGCCGGGCGCCGGGGCCGCCGTCGAGCAGCTGCCGCCACGCCCGCACGACGGCGTGCGCGGGGGCGAGGACGGCGAGCGCGTCACCGGTGCCGTGGTCCCGTACGGGCCGCGCGAGGACCCCGGCGGCCCGCGGCCGGTCGTCGTCGGCGACGGCGTCGAGCAGCGCCCGCACGGCCGGGTTCTCCCGCAGCTCGGGGTGGGAGGCGGCGCACAGCGCGACGCGCAGCTTCAGCGACGACACCGCCACCTCGGTCGCCAGGCCCCGCCGCCCGGTCCTGCGGGCCAGCCAGGCCGCGGCCCGGCCCGCCCACACCAGCGGCCGCCAGCCCCGCTCCGGCTCCGGTACCTGGGCCAGCCCCTCCCGCTCGGTGAGCGCCCTCGCGACCGCCCGGACGGCGGGGCCGCCGGTGCGGGGCGAGCGCAGCAGGGAGGCGGCGAACGCGGGGTCCGCCAGCACGGCGCTCGCCTCGCGTCCGGCGGTGCGGACCGCCTCCGCGGCTTCGGCGACTTCGCGGGCGGTGGAGGCGCGGGATATGAGGGCGTCGGGCATGTCCTCTATTGAGGGGCCCGGCCGGGGCGGGCGCATCGCGGTGGCAGCAACCGGGTGACGGCCGTTTCCCGAGGTAGGGGGTGGGGCGCGTCAGTCCGCCACGGCGACGGGGTCGGGGGTCTTCGCCTGTACGGCCCGGCCGGGCGGGCTCGTACGCCGCAGGACCACCAGGGCGGTGACCGCGGCGGCGGTCAGCAGTGCGGCGCCGAGGCTGAGCCCCAGCGCGTAACCGTCGCTCAGGGCCGCGGGCGTCATGGAGCCGCCGGTGCGGTCGTCGGCCGCGGTGCCGAGGGCGGCGAGGCCCAGCGAGGCGCCGATCTGCCGCGAGCTGTTGAGCAGACCCGAGGCGGTGCCCGCCTCGTGGGGCGCGACACCGGCGGTGGCGGTCGAGACGACCGGCGCGAGGCAGAGCCCGAACCCGATGCTCGTGACGAGCGACGGTCCGAGCACGTCGGCGGTGAAGGAGCCGTCGGCGCTGATCAGCCCGAACCAGGCGAGCCCCGTCGCGGTGACCAGCCCGCCTGCGACGAGCAGGGTGCGGGGCGCGACCCGGTAGCCGAGCTTCACGGCGAGCACGGAGCCGGCGACCATGCCGAGGGCGAAGGGCAGGAACATCGCCCCGGTGCGGGCCGGGCCGGTGCCGAGGACGCGCTGGAGGTAGAGCGAGACGAAGTAGAACGCCGAGGCCATGGCCGCGCCGACCAGGAGGTTGAAGGCGTTCGCGCCGGCGACGTTGCGGTTGGCGAAAAGGCCGAGCCGGACCAGGGGTTCACGGGTGGTGGTGCGCTCGACGTACAGGAACGCGGCGAGCAGGACGACGGCCGCCGCCAGGGTCGTCAGCGTCACCGGCGAGGTCCACGCGTACCGGTCGGTGCGTACGACGCCGAACACCAGCAGGGTCATCCCCGCGGTGGCCAGGACGCCGCCCAGCACGTCCGTCCGGCCGCCGCGGGCGCTGCCCGCTCCGCCGGCGATGCCGCGCCAGGTCAGGGCCAGCGCGGCGGCGGCCATCGGCACGTTCACGAACATCACCCAGCGCCAGCCGGCGTACTCGGTGAGCAGACCGCCGATCAGTACGCCGAAGGCGCCGCCCGCGGCGTTGGTCGCGCTCCACACCCCGAACGCCCTGATCCGCTCCCGCCCCGAGGGGAACGTCGAGGTCAGCTGTGCCAGCGCGGCCGGGGCGAGCGCCGCCGCCCCGACCCCCTGGGCGGCGCGGGCGGCCACGAGCTGGCCGGGGTCCTGGGCGAACCCGCCGAGCAGCGAGGCCACGCCGAAGAGCGCGAGCCCGGCCGTCAGCACCCGTTTGCGGCCGTACCGGTCGGCGGCCTTGCCGCCGAGCAGCAGCAGGCCGCCGAAGGCCAGGGCGTACGCGTGGATCACCCAGGTCAGCCCCAGCGGGCTGAAGCCGAGGCCGGTGGCGATCTCGGGCAGTCCGACGTTCACGACGGACAGGTCGAGGGACACCATGAACTGGACGACGGCCACGGCCGCCAGGGTCATGCCGGGGCGGGCGGTGCGGCCCGGACCGGCCGTGCGGGGTGGGCTGTTCGTCATTGCGGACTCCGTCCTCGGTGCTGCCTCCGCCCGGTACGGGCGACTTTTCGAACGCGTTCCTAAAGTAGCATCGCGGCGGTCCCGGCCGCCAAGGGGACGGGGTGAACCACGGGGATGCGGGGGCGGCGCGGCATGATGGGGCCATGCCCCGAACGACCGCACCGCAGGGCCGGACCGGCCGGCCGCCCGTCACCTCCCGCGCGGAGATCCTGGCGGCGGCCCGCCGGCTCATCGACCGCGACGGCTGGGAGAAGCTGACCATCCGCCGGCTGGCCGCGGAGCTCGGTGTCGGGGCGACGACGCTCTACCACCACATCCGCAACAAGGAGGACCTGCTGGTCCTGCTGCTCAACCACTACATCGAGCAGCTCGAGCGCCCGGCGCCGCCCGCGGACCCGCGCGAGCGGGTGCTCGCCGCGGCCACCGCGATGCACGACGCGCTCGCCGGCTGGCCGTGGGCGGCGGAGGTCCTCACGGCGGACGGCTTCATCGGCCTGCTCGACGAGTCGGCGCTGTGGATGGTGGAGGAGATCCTGGCCGGGGCGGAGGACGCGGGCCTCACGCCCGACGGGGCGGTGCGTCTCTTCCGCGGCGTCTGGTACTACACGGTGGGCGAGATCCTCGTCCGCGCCCACACCCGCAACCGCGACGAGTCGGCTCCCCTGCCGCCGTTCCGCGCCGCCTTCGACGCGGACCGCGTCCCGCACCTCGCGGCGATCGGCACCCGCTGGGGCACCCTCGCAGCCGAGAACACATACCCCGAGGGCCTACGCGCCCTGGTCGACGGCCTCCTACGAAACCCCTCAACACACTGACCCCCTCCGCCCGAAGCGGACCACCGCCCCGCACCGACGGGATCCGGCGCGCCGATTCGCTTGCCCCCCGCGGGAGGGGTTCGGGGCCGGACCCCGAGAATCCGTTGGGCCACCCTCCCCGCGGGAGGGGTCCGGGACGCGGCCCCTGGACTCCGCCCCGCTCAGGCAACCCCCTCCCCCACGGGGCCTGAGGGCGAGCCCTGGAGTCTGGTCGGGCGAACGGCCACGCCGCCACGGGCCCGCCCGGGGGTCCCGGTGGCCTGCCACAGTCGGAGAGGTCCCGTGCCGCCCCATACCCACCCCGGGGTTGGGGGCGCAGCCAACGGAAGCCGACCCGCTCACAGCCGCGCCCCACGGGGGTCTGGGTCGGAGCCCCCGGAATCCGCCCCGCACACGCAACCACCCCGCCCGACGGGGTCCGGGGGCGCAGCCCCATCCGCGGCGCGCCCCGGTGCGGGAGCTGAACTTCGGCTAGCGCCCCTGCGGGACCACCGGGGCCGGGGCCGCCGGGGCCACCGCGTGGGCCGAGGGGGGTGCTACCGAGGCCGCGGGGTCGCCCTCCTGGGGGGTTTCGACCGGGGTTGAGGCCTCGACGCGGATGCCGGCCGCGTCCAGCGCGCGCTTGATTCGCCAGCGCAGCTCGCGTTCGACGCCCGCCGCCTTGCCCGGCATCGTCTTCGCCTGGACGCGGACGACCACCGACTCCAGGCCGACCTCGGACAGGCCCAAAACCTCCACCGGGCCCCACAGCTGCTCGCTGAAGGGCTCCGCCTTCGCCATGTCCTCACCGGTCTTGGTGATGATCTCGCGCGCCCGGTCCAGGTCCGTGTCGTACCGCACCTGGACGTCGACGCCCGCCGTCGACCAGCCCTGGGAGAGGTTGCCGATGCGCTTGACCTCGCCGTTGCGCAGGTACCAGATCTCGCCGTTCTCGCCGCGCAGCTTCGTCACCCGCAGGCCGACCTCGATGACCTCGCCGGAGGCGACGCCCGCGTCGACCGTGTCGCCCACGCCGTACTGGTCCTCGATGATCATGAAGACGCCGGACAGGAAGTCCGTCACCAGGTTCCGCGCGCCGAAGCCGATCGCCACACCCGCGACCCCCGCCGACGCCAGCAGGGGCGCCAGGTCGATCTCCAGTGCGCCCAGGACCATCAGGCCCGCTGTGCCGAGGATCACGAAGGACGACACGCTCCGCAGCACCGAGCCGATGGCCTCCGAGCGCTGCCGGCGCCGCTCGGCGTTCACCAGGAAGCCGCCGAGCGCGGTCTCCTCGACGGCCTCCGCGGTGCGGTTCATCCGCTGTATCAGGCGGGTGAGCATCCGGCGTACGGCGGTCCGCAGCACCACCGCTATCGCGACGATCAGGAAGATCCGCAGCCCCGTGGCCGCCCACGCCTCCCAGTTGCGCTCCACCCAGCCGGCGGCGGCCTGGGCGTCGTTCCCGGCCGCTTCGACCGACGAGGCGGCGGCGGGCGAGGCGGAGACGAGGCGGGCTGCGGCTGACGCGAGCACTGCGGGACCTTTCGTACCGGAACGGGGACCCCAACACCCTAGCCGGACCCCGCCGAAGGCCCCTTCGGATCCGTCGCGATCCGGCCGCGCAACCGAGGCGTAGACCCGGCATGTTGCGGGGATCATGGGTACGAGCAGGGCGGGAGACGTACCGGACCCCAGTGGGAGATCCGTCACGTTCCCTGCCCCGTTTACCTGTCCGTGGTGGCGCGAGGAGAGTGCGCCGGGACACACTGTGACCAGATCGTCCACGGCGCGAGCCACGCGCCGCCGGCGTCCGAGGAGGCACCGTGCCGCATGTCCTGGTCCTCAACGCGTCGTACGAGCCGCTCGGCGTCGTACCGCTTCGCCGAGCGCTCGTCCTGGTGCTTGACGGCAAGGCCGTCAGCCTGGAGGACTCGGGCGCCTTCCTGCACAGCGCCACGAAAGTGATGGCCGCACCCAGCGTCGTCAGACTGAAACGCTTCGTGCGGGTCCCCTACCGGGGGCCCGTACCGCTGACCAGACGGGCGCTCTTCGCCCGCGACGGCGGCCGCTGCGTCTACTGCGGCGGGGTCGCCACCAGCGTCGACCACGTCATCCCGCGCTCCCGCGGCGGCCAGCACCGCTGGGACAACGTGGTGGCGGCGTGCCGGCGCTGCAACCATGTCAAGGCGGACCGCCACATCTCGGAGCTGGGCTGGCGGCTGCGCCATCAGCCGGAGCCGCCGTCGGGACTCGCGTGGCGCATCATCGGCACGGGGCATAGGGACCCGCGCTGGCTGCCCTACCTGCAGCCATTCGGCGCGGACGAGGCCATGGCCCGGATCGACGGCGTTCCCGCCGCGTAGATCCGGGCCTTTGTTCGCCCCGGGCCCGCCCACCGGCCGGCCGGCGCGGCCGTCAGGCGTCGATGCCCGCCCCCCGCAGCGCCTCCGCCACGCTCGGCCACGACGGGTCCATCGGCTCCGGCTGGTCCCGTTCGCCCGTCGCGACGTCCTTGAAGCCGCTCGACGTAGAGATCACCACCACCGGCCCGTCGGGCGAGGGGCCGCCGCGCTGCCGCAGACCCGCCAGGCCCGCCGCCGACGACAGCTCCGCCCACAGCCCGGCCCGGCCGAGTTCGGTCCGGGCCGCCCGCATCTCGTCGTCCGTCACCAGCAGCGCGCCGCCCCCGGACTGCTGGATCGCGTGCACGCCGCGGTAGCCGCCCACGGGGCAGTCGATGCCGTACGCGTCGGTGGTGCCGGTCTCCACCCACATCGCCGCCGCGCCCGCGGCCAGCGCCGCGTGCAGGGGGCCGCCGGCGGCCGGCTCGCAGGCGTACAGCCGCGGTACGACCGTGGTGAGGCCCAGCAGCTGGAGCTCCGCGAAGCCCTTCCAGATGCCGAAGAGGGTCTCGCCGTAACCGGTGGGCACGTACACCGCCTCCGGGACGCCGATGTCCTGGAAGATCTCGTACGCGATCGTCTTGTACCCCTCGGGGCCGAACGGGTGGCCGGTGTGGGTGACGGTGCGGTTGCTCACCGGGTGGAAGCCCAGGCGTTCGGCGATCTGCGTGGTCACCGGCCAGGAGTGGTCGGGGCCCAGCGGCAGCACCACCGCCCCGTACCCGCGGATGAAGGAGCGCACCGCGGGCGGCGCCCAGCCGTTGATGACGACGCACTTCAGCCCCGCCCGCGCCGCGTACGCCGCCGCGGAGGCGGCGTGGTTGCCGGACGACGCGACGACGACACCGGGCGCCCCCGCGCCGATGGCGGCGCTGACCGCGACGCGGTTGAGGCGGTCCTTGTGGCTCCAGGTCGGGTTGCGGGACTCGTCCTTGACGTACACGCCCCCGCCCAAGTCCACCAGGGGCGTGCCGCCCTCCCCCAGGCCCGGGGCGCTCAGCGGCGGCAGTATCGGCGCCCAGCGCTCCAGGCCGGTGCCGGGCGGCGGGGCGGGGGCGGTGAACAGCGAGGTGTCCAGCGCCTCGTAGGCGTAGGTGACCTCCAGCGGGTACGCCACGTCCTCGGTGCTGGTGCGCGGGCAGCCCGCCGTGAGCGGCGGCCACAGCGGGTACTCCAGCGCGCTGTCGCCGAGTGAACGCTGGCCGGTGGCAAGGGAATCCATGATCCCCAGCATAGGTACGCGGACGGGGCGGAACCGCTTGCCGTCTGTGCCGCGTATAGAGGAGCAGAATGGCCGCCATGGGCCGTCCGTCCGGCCGGGAGCCCGCATAGCGATCCGAACAAGATCCCGGCATAACCGGTGTGGCCGCACCTACCGGCGGCCATACTCGACAGCGGTGTCCCACGCCGCCCGTATTCTGGGCGGCGAGCAAGTGACCACAGGGGGAGGTCTCGTGTCATACCCGCCGCACGCAGGCAGCGCGGCGCCGCCGGATCAGCCGACAGCCGCCGGTCCGCCGATCGTCCCCGGCCAGACGCGCGCCGACGTACCGCACACGCCGCCGCACGCCCCTGCCGCGCCGCCGCAGCGGCGCAGCGCGTTCGCCGAGGGAATGGACCGCGTACGCCGGTCCGCGACCACCGAACCCGGCCGGCTGCGCATCATCGGCGCGGTGCTGGCGGCCCTGGTGGTGCTGTTCGGCGCCGTCACCGCCTGGCAGGTCACGGACCGTGCCGAGGCCGCGGACGACGTACTGACGCGCAGCCAGCCGCTGAGCCGCGACGCCGCCGAGATCTACCGCTCCCTGGCCGACGCCAACACCACGGCCGCCAGCGGCTTCCTGGCCGGCGGCGCGGAGCCCCGTTCGGTCCGCCAGCGGTACGAGAAGGACATCGACCAGGCGAGCAAGCTGCTGGTGCAGGCCTCGGCCAACAGCCAGGGGTCCGCGGCGACCCGGGAGAAGATCTCCAAGCTCAACCGGCTGCTGCCGCAGTACACGGCGGCCATCGAGACCGCGCGCGCCAACAACCGCCAGGGCCTGCCGCTCGGCGGCGCCTATCTGCGCTACGCGAACGACCTGATGGAGCGGGACGACGGTCTGCTGGCCGCCGCCCAGGACCTCTACCAGGCCGAGACGGCCCAGCTGAACCGGGACTACGCGCGCGCGAAGAGCTGGCCGTGGGCGGCCCTGGCGCTGGGCGTGCTCGCGCTCGCGGCGCTGGTGTGGGCGCAGCGGCGGCACTACCGGCGCACCAACCGGGTGTTCAACCAGGGTCTGGTCACCGCGAGCGCGCTGACCGCGGCGGTGCTGCTGTGGCTGGCCGCCGGGCACACCTTCGCCCGCTCGGGTCTCGAGGACTCCGACAAGCACGGCGCCCAGTCGCTGCAGGTCCTCAACGAGGCCCGGATCAACGCGCTGCAGGCGCACGGCAACGAGGGGCTGAAGATGGTCTCCCGCGGCGCCGTGGTCCGCGACGACCAGGACGCGTACGAACTCGACTACAGCACCAGCATGAAGGAGCTCGCCGGCACGGACGACAGGGGCCGGGCCGGTTCCATGATGGACCAGGCCCTCGCCCTCGCCGACGACGACGCCGGGCGCAAGCCCGTCCAGGAGGCCGTCGAGGGTGTGCGCGCCTGGCAGGGGCGGCACGAGGGCGTGCTGAAGGCCGACAACGACGGTGACTACGAGACCGCCGTGCGCCTGGTGATCGGCACGGGCGGCGAGAAGTCCACCGGGCAGTGCTTCGACAAGGTCGACAGCGCACTGGCCAAGGCGATCGACCACGAGCAGAGCGAGTTCAAGTCCGCCGCCTCCGGCGGGCGCGACGCGCTCGGCGGACTGTGGATCGGTGCCGCGGTGCTGGCCGTGCTGGGCGCGGCCGGGGCGCTGCTCGGCGTCGGCCGCAGGCTGTCGGAGTACCGGTGAGGGGGAACGCCGAGATGGCAAGCGAAGAGGCCGGGATGAACGTGCGGACGAGGAGCTGGCGCGGCTGGGGCGGTGTCGCCTCGATGGCCGGCGCCGTCGCGCTGACCGCCGCCCTGCTGCCGCTGGCCGCCGGGGACGCGGCCGGCCCGGCGAAGGCGCCGGCGTCGGCCGCGGCGCACGGCAGCCAGGTGCTGGACCAGCAGGAGACCGAGGAGTGCGCGGGCGGCCGGCCGCCCGGCAAACCGCAGGCCAGCTGGCGTCCGTCGACCGCGGACGGACCGGCGGTCAGCCGGATCAAGGACAAGGGCCGGCTGGTCGTCGGCATCGACCAGAACAGCTACCAGTGGGGCTACCGCAATCCGCAGACCGGTGCGCTGGAGGGCTTCGACATCGACCTGGTGAAGGCGATCGCCGCGGAACTGGGCATCTCCCAGGACCACATCGTCTACCGGGCGATCCCCACCGTCCAGCGCATCCCGGCGCTCAAGGGCCGCAAGGTGGACATGGTCGTGCGCACCATGACCATCAACTGCAAGCGGCTCGAGGACGTGGAGTTCTCCACGGCGTACTTCAAGGCCGGCCAGCAGGTGCTGGCACCGAAGAACTCCGGCATCACGGGCTTCGACGACACGCTCAACGGCAAGCGGGTCTGCGCCGCCGAAGGCTCCACGGCCCAGGAGTTCATCGAGGAGAAGCTGACCGGCGCCACCGTTGTCCCGGTGCCGAACCAGCTGGACTGCCTGGTGCGGGTCCAGCTGGGCCTGGCGGACGCGGTCATCACGGACAATGCGCTGGGGGCCGGCCAGGCCGCCCAGGACCCGTCGATGGGGCTGGTGGGCCAGCCGCTGACCGAGGAGTTCTACGGCGTCGCGATGAACAAGGCCGACCGCGACCTGGTGGCCCGGGTCAACAAGGTGCTGGAGGACTACCGCGGCGGCCCCTGGCAGACCGCGTACAACAAGTGGCTGGCCGACGTGATGCCCGATGTCACGGGTCCCCCCTCCCCGGAGTACCTGAACTAGCGCGACACTGGGGGGTGAGCCCCGGCGGCGCACGGAAGTGCCGCCGGGGGCAGAGGACATGAGAGGGGATTTGATGGGGGCTCCGGACGAGGCCGGACCCGTCATGGGCCGTGAGGAGGTCGACCGTGCCCTGGCACGGCTGGGCGCGGAGCACGAGGCGATCGAGACCTCGCTGCTCGCCCTGCAGGACCATGCCGGCCGCAGACTCCTGGAGGGCGCCGAGCTGACCGGCGTGACGGCGGAGCGCTGGACGGCCGCCGAAGGGGCCATCACCCTGCTCTGGTCGTACTTCGACACCTACACGAGCGCGCTGACCAAGGCCCGTGAGATCCGCGGCCGGCGCCGCTGGCCGAACGGCACGGAGCTGGCCGAACTGACCCGGCTGCTGCGCGAGGAGGGCCTCACCCTGCCCGCGGCCCCCGCCGCCACGGGGGCCGCGCCCACGTCGATCACCGGCCCGGCGCGGCTGTCCGAGCGGCTCGGTCTCGAGGCCCTGGTCGAGCGGATGAACAGCCACTACGCCGAGGTGCTCGACGTGGTGGCCGCCGCCGACTCGGTGTGGTCGGCGCTGCCCGCCCGGATCGACCTGCTGGCCGCCGAGCTGCAGCGCACCCGCTCCCTCGCCCAGTCGGTGGGGGTACGGCCCGGCGAGCACCCCGCGGGCGACGAGCTGGAGCGCGTCACCCGGGAGCTGACGGCGCTGCGCGCGCAGGTCGTCTCGAACCCGCTGGCGTTCTGGCAGCGCTCCTCCGCGAGTTCGGCGCCCGGCGGCGGCCGCCCCGACACCACGCGCTACGACACGGCGGCGCGGGGGCTGGAGGAGATACGCCGGGAGATAGAGGCCGTGCTGCACGTCCGGCAGGACGCGGAGGCGCGGCTGGTGAAGCTGCGCGACGTGCTCTCCCGCGCGGACCGGGTCCTCGCCGAGGCGCGCGCCGCCCGCGGCGAGGTGCTGGCGAAGATAGCGGCCTCGGAGGTGCCCGCGGTCAGCGGCCCGCCGACGGCCCTGCACGAACAGCTGCGCACGGCGGTCGACTACCGGCGTGCCGCCCAGTGGCACCGCCTCTCCCCGCTGCTGGAGAGCCTGGAGCAGCGCGCGGAGGACGAGCTGGCGCGGGCCCGCGAGCAGCTCACCGCGGTGACCGCCCCGCTGGCCGTACGGGCCGAACTGCGCGGCCGGCTCGACGCGTACAAGGCGAAGGTGGCCCGGCACGGGCTGGCGGAGGATCCGCTGCTGATCGAGCGGTACGAGCGGGCCCGCCGGATGCTGTGGTCGGCGCCGTGCGATCTGATCGCCGCCGACCAGGCGGTGCTGCGCTACCAGCAGGCGGCCGCGGAGGCCCTGTCCGGGCCCGTGGACCGGCCGCGGGGGACACGATGACACGTACAGCAGACATGGGGGCGTCATGACCGAAGCAACCTCCTGCCAGCGGCCGGGCTGCGGTGGGACGTACGAGGACGTGGGCGGGGGTGAGCTGTACTGCGACACGTGCGGTCTGGCGCCCGTCGTCTCCCCGGACGCCATGATCGGCGCCACGCCCACCGGGATCACCGGCAACGCGCGCCGCGGTTCCAGCAGCAGCTCCTCCTCGGCGTCGGGCCGCGGCAGCTCGTCGCGCTCCTCGCGCTCCTCCCGCAGCTCCTCGAAGTCGTCGCGGCGCTCGGTCTCGGGCCGGCTCTCGCGCGCCCTGACCGGCGAGTCCACCGCACGGTCGGTGTCGGTGCGCTCCTCCCGTACGTCGGCGGCCTCCACGGGCCGCGGCAAGCTGGGCGTCGGCCTGGTCAGCGTCCCGGAGGTGCCCCGCCCCGACCCGCGCTCCGCGGTGCTGGACAACCCGCAGGTACCCGAGCGCAAGCGGTACTGCAGCCGCAGCGACTGCGGCGCCCCGGTGGGCCGGGCGCGCGGCGAGCGGCCGGGCCGCACCGAGGGTTTCTGCACCAAGTGCGGCCACCCGTACTCCTTCGTCCCGAAGCTGGGCGAGGGCGACGTGGTGCACGGCCAGTACGAGGTCGTGGGCTGCCTCGCGCACGGCGGTCTGGGCTGGATCTATCTGGCCATCGACCGCGCGGTCTCCGACCGCTGGGTGGTCCTCAAGGGCCTGCTGGACACCGGTGACGAGGACGCGCTGGCGGCGGCGGTCTCCGAGCGGCGCTTCCTGGCGGAGATCGAGCACGCGAACATCGTGCGCATCTACAACTTCGTCGAGCACCTCGACCAGCGCACGGGCAGCCTCGACGGCTACATCGTGATGGAGTACGTCGGCGGCAAGTCGCTGAAGGAGATCGCCAACGACCGCCGCACGGTGGACGGCAAGCGCGATCCGCTGCCGGTGGAGGTGGCCTGCGCGTACGGGCTGGAGGCGCTGGACGCCCTCGGCCATCTGCACAGCCGCAACCTGCTGTACTGCGACTTCAAGGTCGACAACGCCATCCAGACGGCCGACCAGCTGAAGCTGATCGACATGGGCGCGGTGCGGCGGATGGACGACGACGAGTCGGCCATCTACGGCACCATCGGCTACCAGGCGCCCGAGGTCGCGGAGCTCGGCCCGTCGGTGGCGTCCGACCTGTACACGGTGGCGCGCACGCTGGCCGTGATGACGTTCGACTTCCAGGGCTACACCAACGTCTTCGTCGACAGCCTGCCCGACCCCGACTCGATCCACGTCTTCCAGCAGTACGAGTCCTTCTACCGGTTCCTCGTCCGGGCCACCGACCCCGACCCGGCGCGCCGCTTCGCCTCCGCGGAGGAGATGGCCGAGCAGCTGACGGGCGTGCTGCGCGAGGTCGTCGCGCTGCAGACGGGCCGGCCGCGGCCGACCCTGTCGACGCTCTTCGGGCCCGAGACCCGGGTGGTGGACACCCGCCTGTTCGCCGATCCCGGCGACACGGCCCGGGGTTCGACCGGCGGCGGAGTCTCGCTGCTGGGGGCGCGGATGCTGACGAAGGCCGAGCGCAAGGCCCTCGGCGGATCACCCGCGAAGCTCACCGCCACCATCCCGGCGCAGCTGCCGGCCGCCCCCGGTCCGCACGCGCCGCAGCATCCGGCGCCGACGCAGGTGGCGCTGCCCGTGCAGATCGCCGCGACCCTCCCGCTGGACGGCCGGCCCGCGGCGCTGGCTCTGCCCGTGCCGCGGGTGGACGCCGCCGACCCCAACGCCGGTTTCCTGGCGGGCCTGATGGCCTCGGCGCCCGCCGAGGTCTCCGCGGCGCTGCAGGCGGCGCCGGTGGCGTCGCTGGAGCTGAAGCTGCGCCAGGTACGGGCGTGGCTGGACAACGGCGACTACTTCACGGCCGCCGAGTCGCTGCGCGAACTGGAGTCGGAGTACCCGGACGACTGGCGGGTGGTCTGGTACCGCGGGCTGACCGCGCTGACCACCGGCGACCGGGAGTCCGCGGCGCTCGCCTTCGACGCCGTGTACGACGCGTTCCCGGGCGAGCCCGCGCCGAAGCTGGCGCTGGGCGTGTGCGCCGAGGTGCTGGGTCAGCTGGACAACGCCGCCGAGTACTACCGCCTGGTGTGGGCGACCGATCCGTCGTACGTGAGCGCCGCGTTCGGCCTGGCACGGGTGAAGCTGGCGTCCGCGGACCGGATCGGGGCGGTGCGGGCGCTGGAGTCGGTGCCCGAGTCGTCCATCCACTTCACGGCCGCCCGGGTCGCCGCCGTACGGGCGCGGCTGCGCCAGCGCGGACCGCACGAGCCGCTGCTGCCGGATCTGCAGGCGTCCGCGACGCAGGTCGAGCAGCTGCGGGAGTTCGGGCTCGATCCGCTGCGGCGGGAGACGCTCTCCACGGAAGTACTCGGCAGCGCCCTCGACTGGGTACTCTCGGGGCGTTCCGGCGGACAGCAACTGCCCTCGCCGGCGGAGGGGCTGCTGGGCAGCCCCGTCGACGAGAAGGGCCTGCGCTTCGGCCTGGAGCGCTCCTACCGGGCGCTGGCCCGGCTCGCCCAGCGCGGCGACGAGCGCATCGCGCTGATCGAGCAGGCCAACCGCTTCCGTCCCCGGACCTGGGTCTGAGAGGTGTCCTTGAACATGGCCCCCGAGGCAGGGCAGCTCACCGAGTGCCCCAACTGCGGCGAACCCCTGGAGTCGGACTTCCTGTTCTGCGAGGAGTGCGGAACGAACCTGTCCGCGCCCGCGGCCTCCCCCAACGGCGGCCCGACGCCGCCGGACGACGAGGCCCCGGCCACCGACAGCTTCCGTATCGCACCCGCGTCCGCGGTCCCGGAGCCCGACTCCGACGGCTTCCATCTGGCCGCCCCCGAGACGGACCCCGAGCACTACCGGATCGCGGAGCCCCTGACGGCCGCGGCACGCGACGGCTGGGCGGACCCGCGGGCGGCGCTCGGCGCGCCTGTCCCGCCCACCGGGTCCGAGGCTGAGACTGTCGCGGAGGTGAAGACCTGTGTCGCCTGCCGTACGGGCACCATCGACGCCGACGGCTACTGCGAGAACTGCGGGCACGCCCAGCCCCGCGAACGCGACCGGATGGAGCGGGAGGTGGAAGGTGTCGCGGCGGTCAGCGACCGCGGTCTGCGCCACCACCGCAACGAGGACGCCTTCGCCATCGACACCACCCGGCTGCCCAACGGCACGCTCGCGGTGATCGCGGTGGTGTGCGACGGGGTGTCCTCCGCGACCCGCCCCGACGAGGCGTCCGCGGCCGCCTCGGTCGCGGCCCGGGCCGCACTGATGGACGATCTGGCGCAGGGCACGCACCCCCAGCAGGCGATGCACGACGCCCTGCTGGCCGCCGCCCGGTCCGTGGCGGCGCTCGCCGGCGACCCCAGCAACCGCGTCGGCCACACCAACGCCCCCGCCTGCACCTGCGTCTCCGCGATCATCGCCGGCGGCATCCTCACCGTCGGCTGGGTGGGCGACTCGCGGGCGTACTGGGTGCCCGACGACCGCACCGCGCCGGCCGCGCGGCTCACCGAGGACGACTCGTGGGCGGCGCAGATGGTCGCGGCGGGGCTGATGTCGGAGGCCGACGCGTACGCCGACCAGCGGGCACACGCCATCACCGGCTGGCTCGGGGCGGACGCCCACGAACTGGACCCGCACACGGCTTCCTTCAAGCCGGAGGGACCGGGTGTAGTGGTGGTGTGCACCGACGGGCTGTGGAACTACGCGGAGGCCGCCGAGGAGATGGCCGCGGTCGTCCCGGCCGACGCCCGCGCCAGACCGCTGCACAGCGCGCAGGCCCTGGTCGGCCACGCGCTGGACGGCGGCGGCCACGACAACGTAACGGTGGCCGTGCTCCCGTTCCCCGCTGGGTAGGGGTTCAGGACACGAGGGGGGCCTCCCCCCGAGCGGCCCGAAGGCCACGGCTCCCCGGCACGGCGCCGGGGAGCGGCCTGCGGGCCGTCGACCGGACCGGCGCTTTGTCTACTTGGATCTTTTTTCAGTTCTAGAGAGCAACTGCGGGAGCGGGATAGATGGCCAACTTCTCGAAGTCGAACGCGCCGGAGTTCTCCGTCGAGGTGTACCAGAACGAGTACCTTCCGGAGGGCGGCAACGAGGTCAGCGCGATCGTCACGGTGACCTCGACCGGTGGCGGCACCACCGGCGGGATGCCGCTGCCCGCCGCCGACCCCGCCCGCGTCGCGATGGGCGGTCCGGGACCCGACGCGGCCGTGGTGCTGATGGTCGACTGCTCCGGCTCCATGGACTATCCGCCGACGAAGATGCGCAACGCCCGCGACGCCACGGCCGCCGCGATCGACACCGTCCGCGACGGTGTGGCGTTCGCCGTGGTCGGCGGCACGCATCTGGCCAAGGAGGTCTACCCGGGCAACGGCCGGCTCGCGGTCGCCGACCCCGCCACCCGCGCCCAGGCCAAGGAGGCGCTGCGCAAGCTCAGCGCCGGCGGCGGTACGGCGATCGGCACCTGGCTGCGGATGGCCGACCGGCTGCTGAACTCGGCGGACGTCTCCATCCGGCACGGCATCCTGCTCACCGACGGCCGTAACGAGCACGAGTCCCCGGAGGCCCTGCGCGACACGCTCGACGCCTGCGCGGGCCGCTTCACCTGCGACGCCCGCGGTGTCGGCACCGACTGGGAGGTCAAGGAGGTCACCTCGATAGCCTCGGCGCTGCTCGGCACGGCCGACATCGTCGCCGACCCGGCCGGACTGGCCGCGGACTTCACGCAGATGATGGAGACCGCGATGGGCAAGGAGGTCGCGGACGTCAGCCTGCGGCTGTGGACGCCCCAGGGCTCGACGATCAAGTTCGTCAAGCAGGTCGCGCCCACCGTGGAGGAGCTCACCGCCCGGCGCGCCGAGTCCGGTCCGCGCTCCGGCGACTACCCGACCGGCTCGTGGGGCGACGAGTCCCGCGACTACCACGTGTGCGTCGAGGTCCCCTCGGCCGGCGTCGGCCAGGAGATGCTCGCCGCCCGGGTGTCCCTGGTCCTCCCCCAGGGCGACGGCAGCGTCACCACGCTCTCCCAGGGCCTCATCCGGGCCGTGTGGACGGACGACATGGCGGCCTCCACCCGGATCAACCCGCAGGTCGCGCACTACACCGGCCAGGCCGAACTGGCGCAGGTCATCCAGGCGGGGCTGGACGACCGCAAGGCCGGCGACATGGACGGCGCCACCGCCAAACTGGGCCGCGCGGTCCAGCTCGCGGCTGCCTCCGGCAACGAGGACACCGCCAAACTGCTGGCAAAGGTGGTGGACGTGGTGGATGCGGCGAGCGGTACTGTTCGATTGAAGGCGAAGGTCGCGGAAGCCGACGAGATGACGCTCGAGACGCGATCGACGAAGACGGTACGCGTCAAGAAGCAGTGACGAGACAGGGGGATCGACCACCATGGCGACCTGCCAGAACGGCCATACATCGGCGGCCGACGACTGGTGCGAGGTGTGCGGTATCCGCATGACCTCCGGTGCGGCCGCGCCGATGCCGGGCGCGCCGGTCCCCCCACCGCCGCCACCCGGTCCCGGCATGGGCTCGTACGGCTACCCGGGCGGCATGCCCGAGCCGACGCAGCCCGCCGAACTGTGCCCGCAGTGCCGGACGCCGAGGGAGGCGATGGCGCCCTTCTGCGAGGAGTGCCGCTACAACTTCCTCACCCACTCGCCGACGACGTACGTCCCCACCGGCTCCTCCATGGGCATGGGCGGCGGGTCGACGGGCACGACGTACCCGCCGCGGCAGGACGGGTACACCTCCTCGCGGCCGTCGCAGATGAACCGGCCGGCCGAGCCGCTGCACACGTTCCCCGCGCAGCAGGACCCGCGGGCGGGCGCCTCCGGCGACTTCCTGCTGACCCCGCCGCCGGGCTCCGACCCGTACGCGCAGGGCGCCGATCCGTACGCCCAGGGCTCCGACCCCTATGCGCCCGGGCCGGTCGGCCACGATCCGTACGGGCCGGCGCCGACCGGGTGGGTCGCGGTGGTCGCGCCGGACCGCGAGTACTTCACGTCCATGATGTCCCGCAGCGGGCCCGAGGCGTCCGGGCTGAACCTCCCGGCGTACTCCCCGGAGCAGAAGATCCCGCTGCAGGGCCCGCAGATGTCGATCGGCCGCCGCCGGCAGTCGACGGGCGAGTCGCCCCACATCGACCTCTCCCGCCCGCCGGAGGACCCGGGGGTCTCGCACAACCACGCGGTGCTGGTGGAGCAGCCCGACGGTTCGTGGGCGGTCGTCGACCAGAACTCGACGAACGGTACGACGATCAACGGCGGCGCGGACCCGATCCAGCCGTTCGTCCCGGTGCCGCTGCGCGAGGGCGACCGGGTGCACGTCGGGGCCTGGACGACGATCCGGCTGCAGCGGGGCTGAGGGTCCGCCGCGGGGCACCGCCCCCGGGCCGGGTCACAGCTCCGCCTCCGGCGTGTCCAGCCACACCCGTTGCCCGTCGCCGCGCACCGTCAGCCCGAACCGTTCCCGCTCCGGGTGGCCGGCCGACTCCCAGACGTCGTACGCCGCGCGGGGCGTGAGCGTCCCCGCCGTCAGCGCGAGCAGGAAGCGGAACGCGTCCGAGCGCAGCGCGCGGCGCGGCAGGTCCCGGGTGTCGATCTCCGGCTCCTCCTCCCCGCCGCGCAGCGGGACGAAGAACGCCGGCGTCGGCAGGAAGCGGCCGGAGCCCTCGCCCGGCGTCGTGACCCGCAGCCGGATCAGGCCCGTCGCCAGCGGGGCGAGGACCACCGCGCCCGGGGCGCACTGGTCGAGCCACGCCTGCGGCACCCGGTTCAGTTTGCAGGTCGCGATGACGCGGTCGTACGGCGCGCGGGACGGGCAGCCGCGGGCGCCGTCCCCGGTGACGACCGCGGGGTGGTGGCCCGCGCGGTCGAGGTGGTTGCGGGCGGCCTCGGTGATCTCGGGGTAGAGGTCCACGGTCGTGACGAGGGCGTCGCCGAGGCGGTGGCACAGCAGCGCGGCGTTGTAGCCCGTGCCGGCGCCGATCTCCAGCACGCGGTGGCCGTCCTCGACCTCCAGGTCCTGGAGCATCCAGGCCATCAGCGACGGCTGGCTGCTGGACGAGATCAGCTCGCCGTCGCGCACCCGGGTCGCGAGCGGGCCGTCGGAGTACGCGCCCTCCAGCCACTGCGCCCGCCGCGCGGGGTCGGGGTCCTCGCGCCACAGCCGCTCGTAGCCGCCGAGGCCGCCCACGTAGTAGTACGGCACGAACAGATGCCGCGGTACGTCCTCGAACGCGCGCCGCCACGCGGGGTCGGTCAGCCCGCCGCCGGCCCGGATCCCCCGCACCATCCGCGCCCGTGCGACGGCGGCCTGCGCCGCGAAGGGGTCGGCGTGCGCCTCGGTCCCGATTCCCATGCCTCCAGGGTCCTGCGGGACGGCGCCCTTTGCGACTCCCGGCGTCGCGCGGGCGGCCTGCGGCCGTGGTGGTCGCCCCACGGCCGGCCCGCGGCCCGCGCCCCGCGGTGGTCGCCCCACGCCGTCGGCCTGCGGTCCGCGCCCCGCGGTGGTCGCCCTACGCCGCCGGCCTGCGGTCCGCGCCGGCCCTCCGCGCCTTCGGCGCGGAGTTGTGCACCCGCCCACCCGCCCGAGCGCCGGTCCGCAGGGGCACCGTGGCCGGCGCTTGTGCGTGGCTGCGCTTGCTGTGGTCGCCCCACGCACCTTCAGCACCGCCGCCCCGTCGGGCCAGGCCCCGCTCGCCCTCACCCCCCGCAGCCCGGCCCGAGGGCCGAAGCCCACTCACCCCCGCCGCCCGGCCCGAGGGCCGAAGCCCACTCACCCCCGTAGCCCGGCCCGAGGGCCGAACCCCACTCACCCCCGCAGCCCGGCCCGAGGGCCGAACCCCACTCACCCCCGCCGCCCGGCCGGGGCCGGGGCCGAGACCCATCCCGCCACACACCTGCCACCACCCCCTCCCCCGACGGGGTCCGGGGCGGAGCCCCGGGAACGGGACCTAGGGCCCGGGTCCTCCTCCCAGGGGGTGAGAGCATGGGGGTGTGAGCGAGACGCAGGAGATCAGCTTTTATGAGCAGGTCGGCGGGGAGGGGACCTTCCGCCGGCTCGTGCACAGGTTCTACGAGGGCGTCGCCGAGGACCCCGTGCTGCGGCCGATGTATCCCGAGGAGGACCTCGGGCCCGCCGAGGAGCGGCTGACGCTCTTCCTGATGCAGTACTGGGGCGGCCCCCGCACGTACAGCGAGAACCGCGGGCACCCCCGCCTGCGGATGCGCCACGCCCCGTTCGCCGTGGACAAGGAGGCCCACGACGCCTGGCTGAGGCACATGCGCACCGCCGTGGACGACCTGGAGCTCGACCCCGTGCACGAGCAGCAGCTGTGGGACTACCTGGTGTACGCCGCCGCGTCCATGGTGAACACCCCGGGCTGACCCCGCGGATCACGAATGCGTTGCGGCCGTCGCCGACGGCTGCCGGGGCTGTGTACCGCTCTGTCACGATCGGGCTGTTCGAGCGAGCTGTCCGATCCGGGGAGGGTGGCAGGTTGGCCAGACGGGGGATGTCCGGGCTCTGGGTCTCCGTACGACTGGCGGCGATGCCGGGCGCGGCGGTGGTGCTCGGGCTGCTCGTCGCGGTGACGGCGGCGCTCGCCGCCGCATTCCCGCGCGCGGTCGCCGGCTACGAGGACCGCGGCCTGCGCCGCCAGATCGTGGACGCCCGCCCCGCCGACGCCACGCTGCGCGTCGAGCGCCAGACGGACTTCACGGAGCTGCCCGCCGACCGCGCCGCGGCCCTCGGCCCGGAGCAACTGGCCGAGCGCCGGGGGAAGCTGGCGGCCCTGCTGCGCGCCCCGCTGCGCATCGACGCGTCGACCCAGTCGTACGGCGTGCGCACCGCCCCCGACGTACGCCTCTCCGACCCCGGTCTCCCCCGCCCCGGCATCCTCGACCCGACCGTGCAGCTCGACGCCCGCTCCGGGCTCACCGCGCACGCCCGGGTGCTCGAGGGCCGGCTGCCCGGTCCGCCGGCGGCCGGCACCGCCCTCGACAAGGTCACGCGGCTGGAGGCGGTGGTCACGCCGGCCACCGCCAAGACCCTGGGGCTGCACACCGGTTCGGTGGTGCACGCGCAGCGGCTGCGGCCGGCGAACGTCGACCCCGCGACCCTGTCGTTCAACGACGCCCACTACGAGCAGATGCGGGCCTTCGGCGCCCCCGTCGCCGTACACATCACGGGCCTGGTCGAACCCCGCGACCGCGACGACGCCTACTGGGGCGTCGATCCGCTGCTGCAGGCGCCCCGGCAGGTGACGCGCCCGGTGCTGGTGGCCGGCGGACAGCAGTGGTACTGGGCCTCCGGGCTGATGCTCGACGAGGGCAGCGCCGCCGCGGTGGACGCGCTGTGGTCGCGCGCCCGGGTCGCCCCCACGACGTACTACAACTACCCCCTCGACACCTCCCGGCTGACCGGCGCCGACGCGGGCGCGCTGCTGGACCGGGTGACCTTCCTGCAGTCGCCGGCCGGTCCCCCGGTGCTGGCGGAGGCCGGCGGGCAGGGATTCGCGGCGGACTCCAAGCTGCCGCAGCTGCTGGAGGGTTACGTGGACCTGCGCGCGGCCGTCACGCCGGTCGTGCTGGTCGCCGCGTACGCGCTGGTCACCGTGGCGGCCGTGGTGCTGCTGATGGTCGGCTCGCTGGCGTGGGCGCGGCGGCGCGGGGAGCTGGTGCTGCTGCGGGCGCGCGGGGGTTCGCTCCCGGCGGTGACGCGGCGGCTGGCCGCGGAGGGCGCCGTGGTCGCGGTGCCGGCGGCCGCCGCCGGGTTCGCGGCGGCGGTGCTGGCGGTGCCGTCCGGCACGCTCGCCCCGGCGCTGGCGGCGGCCGCCGCCGTCGCGGTGGCGGCGGTGCTGGTGGTGCCGGCGCGGGCCTGGGCGGCGCTGCGGCCGCCGGTGCAGGCCCAGCGGCGGACGGACCTCGTGACGCTGCGGCCGTCGGCGCGGCGGATCGTCTTCGAGGCGACCGGCGTGGCGCTGGCGGTGGGCGCGCTGGCGGCCCTGTACCGGCGCGGCACGTCGGCCGGGGTGGATCCGCTGGTCAGCGCGGCACCGGTGGTGGCCGGGA
This sequence comes from Streptomyces sp. NPDC051940, assembly GCF_040680895.1. NCBI lineage: Bacteria > Bacillati > Actinomycetota > Actinomycetes > Kitasatosporales > Streptomycetaceae > Streptomyces > Streptomyces sp. NPDC051940. Next base: position 47,548 of record NZ_JBFAXR010000050.1, read on the forward strand.
TGGTGCTGGCGCTGGTGTGCGTACGGCTGTATCCGATTCCGCTGCGGGCGGCGGCGCTGCCCGCGGCCGCCCGCCGGGGGATCGTCGGGTTCCTGGCGCTGGCCCGGGCCGGGCGTTCGCCGCAGGCGGCGGTGCTGCCGCTGCTGGCGGTGCTGATCGCCGTGAGCACGGCGGCGTTCGGCGGTTCGGTGCTGGCCGGTGTCGGCGAGGCGCGCGACCGGCTGGCCCTGCTGCAGGTGGGGGCCGACGCGGTCGTCTCCCCGGTGCTGCCCGGGCAGACGGCGCTGGACAACCGCGGGATCCGCGACGACGTACCCAAACCGCTCCCGGACGAGGCCGCCGACCGGGTCGGACGGGTGCCCGGGGTGGACATCGCGGTGGCCGTGTACCGGCAGCCGTGGCTGCAGTTGGCCGGCGGCGAGGGCGTGACGCTGATCGTCGCCGACTCCCGTCAGTACGCGGAGCTGAGCGAGCGGCTGGGGCTCGGGGCGTTCCCCGCCGGGGAGTTGCACGACCGCGGGGTCCGGGAGCCGATGGCCGCGCTCATCTCGCCCGCCGTGGCGGAGGCGGTCGACGGCCGGACGTTCACCCTCGACGCCCCGCACGGGGAGCTGACGCTGCGGCCGGTGCTGGTGCGTGAGGCCACGCCGGGCTGGACGGGCGGTTCGTTCGTGGTGGTGGACGCGGGCGTGATGGCCCGCCACCACCCCGCCACGGTGGGCAAGCCGGAGACCCGGCCGACCTCGGTGTACGTCGCGGGGCCTGGGGTGCGCGCGGGCGCGCTGCGGTCGGCGATGGCGTCGTCCCCGGTGCCCATGGAGGTACGGATGCGGTCGGCGGCCCGCGAGGGTCTGCGCGACCATCCGCTGCAGACGGGCGCGGAGCGCCTGTACCGCACGGCGGTCGTGGCCGGCACCGGCTTCGCGGTGCTGGCGGTGGTGTTGTCGCTGGTCCAGGCGGGCCCCGAGCGGCGGGCGCTGATGGCGCGGCTGGGCACGATGGGGCTGGCGCCCGCCGCCCGTCGCCGACTGCTGCTGCTGGAGGCGCTGCCGCAGCTGGTGCTGGCGGGGGCGGCGGGCACGGTCCTAGCGGTGGCGGCGATCCGCCTCCTCTCGACCCGCATCGGCCTGGAGGCCATGGCCTCGGCCCTCCACCCCGAATCGGCCTCCCCCGCCCTGGCCCCCACCCGCCTCCACCCCGACCCCACGGCCCTGGCCCTCCCGGCAGTGTCGGTGACGGCGCTGGTGACGCTGGTGGTGCTCACCCAGGTCTGGTGGAGCACGCGGACACCGGCGGAACAGATGCGGGCGGCGGAGGCGTAGGGGATGCGTGTGCCGTCCCGGCGCGGGGCAGCCGGTGTTTCCTGTACGGCGATGAAGGACGCGGTCACCGGGCGGCCCTGCGACAGCCGGTGCGGACGGCGCTGCCGGGTAGTGCGTCCGAGCGGCAGCGGACAGGTACCGGATCCAGCCCGTCCGGCGTCTGAGGACTGAGACGCGAAGCGCCGAAGCGCACCGCAGGCGCCGGCCCAACCGCACCCCCCGGAGGGTCTCCGACCGGTAGACGACGTGGTCACGAATGTATTCCGGTCCTGGGTAGTGCGCTGTTCGCCGACAAGCGCTGTCTGCCATGCTCGGGCTCACGCACCGGGGGGTGCACTCACGAACAACGGGGGTTTGTGTGCCCGGCTTTGTCTTTCTTCGGGTACGTGCGCACCGGCTGCTGCTCGCCGCAGCCGTGCTCACGGTCCTGCTCACCACTGCCGTGCTCGCGGCCCTGACATCGTTTTCGGGGACGGTCGGCGACGCCGGCCTGCGGCACGCGCTGCAGTACAGCGCGGCGTCCGACGCCGCGATCGTGCTGCGCGCGCCCAGCATCGACGAGCAGCGCCGGCAGGAGGCCGACGGGGCCGTGAAGGACCTGTCGCGCAAGGTGTTCGACGGGCTGCCGACGGACGTGCAGGAGCTGTCGCGCAGCGGCCCGTTCGCCCTCCCCCGCAGCCTGCAGGCCCCGGCGGCCCGCAGCGGCACGGACCCGGACCTGACGTACCTGGCGGTGATGGACCGCTCCCGGCTGAAGATCACCGCCGGCTCCTGGCCCGCGCCGACCACCGGGGGCGGGCAGGTGCTGAGCGGGGCCCTGCCGAAGAACGCCGCGGCCACCCTGAAGCTGAAGCTCGGCGACGAGCTCACCCTGAAGGCCCGCAGCGGCGGCACCTCCGTCCGCGTCCGCATCGACGGCCTGTACAGCCCGAAGGACCCGAGCGACCCGTACTGGATGCTCGACGACGTCACCGGCGGCCGGGGCGCCCGCACCCTGGCGTTCACGACGTACGGCCCGGTCCTGACCGACCCGACGGCGTTCACCGCGGGCGGCCAGAAGGTCGACAAGGGCAACTGGCTGCTGCGCGCCGACTACAGCGACGTACGCGCGAGCCGGCTGGACCAGCTGTCCGCCGCCGCGAGCCGCGGCTCCAAGGACCTGATGGCGATCAAGGCGCTGCACGGCCAGGCCTCGGCCACCACCAGCCTGCCGGACCTGCTGCGGCGCGCGGACCGGGCGCTGCTGGTCAACCGCTCGACCCTGCTGATCGTGGCGCTGCAGCTGATCCTGCTCGCCGGTTACGCTCTGCTGCTCGTCGCGCGGCTCCTCAGCGACGAACGCCGCGACGAGAACGAGCTGCTGCGCGCCCGCGGCGGCTCCCGCGGCCGGGTCGGCTGGCTGGCGGGGGCGGAGGCGCTGATGCTGGTGCTGCCCGCCGCGATCGCCGCGCCGCTGCTGGCCGGACCGCTGATCCGGCTGCTGTCCGGCAGCGGCCCGCTGGCCCGCGCCGGACTGCACCCCGACACCGGGCTGACGCGAGCGGTGTGGCTGGCCGGCATCGGTACGGCGGTGGGCTGCGCGCTCGCGGTGACCGCCCCGGCCGCGTGGCGCGCCGCCACCCAGGGCACGCTGATGGCCCGGGCGCGCGCCAAGCCGCTGCCCGCGCCGCTGCGCGCCGGCGCCGACGTGGGCCTGCTGGTCATCGCGGCGGTGGCGTACTGGCAGCTGGACCGCCAGACCTCCGGCGGCGCCCTGACCGCCGACACGGAGGGCTCCCTGGGCGTCGACCCGGTGCTGGTGGCGGCCCCGGCGCTGGCGCTGCTGGCCGGTACGGTGCTGACGCTGCGCCTGCTGCCGCCCACGGCGAAGCTCGCGGAGCGGCGGGCGGCCGCCGGGAAGGGCCTGCCCGCGGCGCTGGCCGGCTGGCAGTTGTCGCGGCGTCCGCTGCGCGGGGCGGGCCCGGTGCTGCTGCTGGTGCTGGCGGTCGCGATGGGGATGCTGGCCATCGCGCAGGGCGCCTCGTGGGAGCGCTCGCAGCGCGACCAGGCCGCCCACCAGGCCGGCACCGACATCCGCGTGACCGGCAGCAGCCTGCCGGCGCTCGGCCAGGGCGGCGCGTACTCCTCGGCGCCCGGCGTCGAGTCGGCGGCCCCCGCGGCCCGCTTCCTGGCCTCGCTGAGCAACGGCAAGTCGGCCGACATCCTGGCCCTGGACACCCGCTCGGTGGGTGACGGCATGCTGCTGCGCGGCGACCTCTCCGGCAAGCCGGCCGGCGCGCTGCTGCGCGAACTCACCCCGAAGGGCAGCCCCAAGGGCGCGGGCCTGGTACTCCCGAAGGGCACGGAGCAGCTGGAGCTGACGGCGAAGCTGGACGTCTCCGGCCAGAACCTCGACAAGTGGAAGCAGGAGGGCTTCTACCTGCCTGAGAACGCCCCGGACTACGTCACGGTGTTCTTCGAGGACCGCTACGGCGTGCCGTACGAGCTCAACGCCGGCGCGCTGCCGCCGGACGGCCGCGACCACACGCTGACCGTCGACCTGGCCCACGACGCGGGCGCGGACGGCAAGCCCGCGGAGCCGCTGCGCATGACGGGCGCGACCTTCTACTTCGACGTCAATCCGGACCGGGCGCAGCACGCGGTGGTCGTCTCCGGGATCAGCGCGGTCGGCCAGGGCGCGCGTACGCCGGTGCGTCCGGGGGACGGCTTCCGCTGGCAGGGCAGGGCTGAGCTCCCCGACACCGACATGATCGTCGAGGAGCCCAAGGTCGTGCGGAACGTCGAGGGGACCGCCGATGTCCCGATGCGGTTCGCCTTCGACTCCGGCAGCGCCCAGCCGATGGGCTGGGGCCAGCAGCCGGGGGCGGCTTTCCGGGTCTCCGTCGACCAGCCCCCGGGCCCAGCGCTGACCGCGATCGCCTCGGACGCCTACCTCGAGTCGACCGGCGCCAAGGTCGGGTCGAAGGTGAGCCTGACGCTGGGCGGTGTCAACGTGGAGGCGAAGATCGTCGATTCGGTACGGGCCCTGCCGACCACCGACCTCGGCTCGGCGTCCGCCAACGGCCCCACGGTGCAGGGCGGCGGCGGTGTGCTGGTCGACTTCCTGACCGCCAGCCGCACGCTGGTGGCGGCCGGCGCCGCGCCGCTGCAGAGCAACGAGTGGTGGCTGCGCACGGCGCCCGGCCAGACCGGGCGGGCCGTCGAGTTCCTGCGCGACAAGCCGTACAGCAACCCCGCCCAGATCCTGGTTCGCGACGAGCTGAGCGAGCAGCTCAGCACCGACCCGCTGGGCGCCGGCCCGCAGGCCGCCCTGGCCGCCACGGCCGTGGTGGCGGCGCTGCTCGCGGCGATGGGGTTCGCGGTCGGCGCCGCGGCCTCGATCCGCGAGCGCACGGCGGAGTTCGCGGTGCTGCGCGCGCTCGGCGCGCCGCAGCGGCAGCTCGCCCGGATGTTCGCGGCCGAGCAGACCGTGCTGATCGTGACGGGCATGACCGCCGGGCTGGCGCTCGGTACGGTGCTGAGCCGTACCGTGATCCCGCTCATCACCCTCACCGGCGCCGCGGCCAAACCCAGTCCACCGGTGCTGGTCGAACTGCCCTGGCACACGCTGGGGCTGATGCTGGGCGCGGTGGTGGTGCTGCCGGTGCTGACCACCGCGGTGGTCGCGCTGCGCCGCGCCGACACGGCGACCGCGCTGCGCCTGGGGGGTGAGTGACATGGGGGGCTGGACCCGGATCCGGCTGCGTACCGCGCCGGGCGCGGCGCTGGCGCTCGGCCTGCTGGTCCTCGTGACGGCGTTCCTGGCCGCGCTGCTGCCGCTGGCGGTCAGTTCCGGCCAGGACCGGGCCGTACGGGAGACCGTGGACGCCGCGCCTGCGGACGACCGCACCCTCACCTTCAGCTTCGACCGCCAGTTCGACATGGACCCGATGGGCGAGAACAGCGGTCTCGCGCCGCTGATCATGGAGAACCGCACGAGGATCATCCGGGACCTGACCCGCGATCCGCTGCGCACCGACCCGGCGGCGGTCTCGTTCGGCGTGCGCACCGCCCCGTACTGGCCGGCGAGCGACCCGGGGCTGCCGCGCCCGGACGGCAAGGATCCGCTGCTGCAGCTGGACGCGCGGGCGAAACTCGCCGACCACGTGCGGCTGGTGTCCGGAGAGCTGCCGCCGGACGAACGTGACGAGGGAACCGACGCGGCTCCGCCGAAGCTCAGGGCCGCGATCACCGAGGCCACCGCCAGGACGCTGAAGCTGCACGTCGGCTCCGTGCTCCATCTGCGGCGGAAGGCCGCCTTCGTCGGCGGTCCGGGTATGGCCGACCTGCCCGTGGAGATCACCGGCATCGTCGCGCCGAAGGACCCGCGCTCGGACTTCTGGAAGGTCGACGAGCTGCTCGCCAAGCCCCGGCTGGGTGCGCTGCCCGCGCCGCCCGGGCCCGGCCCGGTGCCGTCCGTGTGGAAGGCGGCCCTGCTGCTCTCCCCGGAGAACGGACCCACGGTCTTCCGGGAGTTCGGCTCCGATCTGGGAGTGACGTACAACACCCCCGAACCCAGCGCGTACTGGCAGCTGCCGCTCAGCACCGAGCAGTTCGGCGCCCGCGACGTGGATCCGGCGCTGGAGCAGCTGGAGTGGCTCCAGGACGGGCCGGGGCTCGCTGAACTGCGCGGGCAGATCCAGGGCGGCCTCCAGGTCACGTCGGGGCTGCCGGCCCTGTTCGCCGAATACCTCACCCTGCGCGACGCGATCACCCCCGTCGTCGCGGTCACCGCGTTCGGCGTGGCGACGGCGGCGCTGGTGGTGCTGGTGATGGCCGGCGGGCTGGCCGCCGTACGACGGGACGCGGAGCTGCGGCTGCTGCGTGCCCGCGGCGGTTCGCTGAAGGCGGTGGCGGCGCGGCTGGCCGCGGAGACCGGAACCGTGTCGATTCCCGCGGCGGGGCTCGGCCTGGGCGTGGCGCTGCTCATGGCGCCCGACGGACGGCTGGACCAGGCGCTGGTCTGCGCCGGCGGGGTGGCGGTGGTCGCCACGCTCGCGCTGCCCCTGCGGGCCGTGGCCGCGCTGCGCACGCTGCGGGCGGGCACCCGGCAGGACCTGGTGCTGGCGAAGCCCTCCCGGCGGCGGACGGTCGTCGAACTGACCCTGCTGGTGGTGGCGGTGGGCGCGATCGCGGCGGTGCGCCGCCGCGGCACCGACACCGGCGACGTCGACCTGCTGATCACCGCGGCGCCGGTGCTGGCGGCGCTCATCGCCGCCTCGCTGTTCATGCGGCTGTACCCGCTGCCGATGCGGCTGGCGGCCAAGCCCGCCGCGCGTCGGCGCGGCGCCATCGGCTTCCTGTCGCTGGCGCGCGCAGGCCGGACCCACGCGGCGTCCGCGCTGCCGCTGCTGGCGCTGCTGGTGGCGCTGTCCACCGCCTCGTTCGGCGGTTCCGTCATCAGCGGGGTGGAGCAGGCGCGTACGCACGCGGCGCTGCGGGAGATCGGGGCGGAGGCCAGCATCGACGGCCAGGGCTCGCTCCTGCCGCCGGCCGTGGCGCAGCAGCTGAAGCGCACGCCCGGAGTACGCACCGTGGCCTCCGTGCGCATCGAGCACGGGCTGGCGGTCACCGAGGCCCCCTTCTCGGTCACGCTGGTGATCGCCGACCGCGAGCAGTACGCGCGGCTCAGCAAGGAAGTGGGCATCGGGGCGCACTCCGCGGGGCGGACGCGTGCGGAGTTCGCCGACGTGGAGCTGCACGCGCTGGTCAGCCCGGACATCGCCGAGGCGTTGAAGCTGAGCTCCGACCCCGGCTCCGACACCGATCCGCAGACCTTCGGAGTGGAGCCGTCCTTCGGCAATCTGAAGATCAAACCGGTGGGTGTGCTGGACCGGACCCCGGCCGCGCCGGGCGGTTCCTTCGTCCTCGTGGCGGCGGACATGCTCGCCAACGCCTATCCGGAGTACGCCGAACTGCCCGACCTCGAGCCGAACCTGCTGCTCGCCTCCGGCAGCGGCGTCGACGGCGGCGCCCTGCGCAAGGCGGTGCAGAAGCTCGCCCCGGCGGCCGCGGTGGACACCCGTACGGAGGCGCGGGCCAGGCTCGGCCGGTCGGAGCTGCAGAGCGGCGCCGAACGGCTCTACATCGGGGGCGCGTTCGCGGCCGCCGGGTTCGCGGTCCTCGCCGTGGTGCTGTCGCTGCTGCAGGCGGCGCCGGAGCGCAAGGCGCTGCTGGCCCGGCTGCGGACGATGGGCCTCGGCCCCGCGCACGGCCGCCGGCTGCTGGTCCTGGAGGCGCTGCCGCAGCTGCTGGCGGGCGCCGCGGTGGGGCTGGCGCTGAGCGTGGTCGCGATCCGGCTGGTGGGCCCGGGCCTGGACCTGGGCGCCATGGCCACGGCGCTGCACCGGCCCTCGGACGCGCCGGTACGGCTGCACGCGGACACGGTGTCGCTGCTGGTCCCGTCGCTGACGGTGCCGGCGCTGGCCATGGCCGCGGTGGTGTTCCAGGCGTGGTGGGGCTGGCGCAAGCGGGCCACGGAGGAGCTGAAGGCGGGGGACCGGGAATGACAGACACAGCACGACGGGTGGCGCTCCACCGCACTGTTCGCGGCGTTCGGAAAGGAAGTTGCAGGTGACCCAGACGACGACACTGGCCGAGCTGGAGGCCCGGGCGAACGCGCAGGGCGAGGAGCCGGAGTTCGGCCACGACGCCATGATCGCCTGCGACCAGGTGGTCCGGATCTTCTCCACCGACGGAGTCGAGGTGCAGGCCCTGCAGGGGCTGGACCTGCTGGTCGCGGAGGGCGAGCTGATGGCCCTCGTCGGCGCCTCCGGCAGCGGCAAGTCGACCCTGCTGAACATCCTCGCGGGCCTGGACGTGCCGACCGCGGGCCAGGCGACCGTGGCGGGCCACAACCTGCTCACCATGGACGCCCGGGAGCGGCTGCGCTACCGCCGGCAGACCGTGGGCTTCGTCTGGCAGCAGACCGCCCGCAACCTGCTGCCGTATCTGACCGCCCAGCAGAACGTCATGCTCCCCATGCAGCTCTCCGGCGGCCGCAGCCGCCGCCGGCTGCGCATGGACCGGGCGGCGGAGCTGCTGGACCTGATGGGGCTCGCCGAGTGCCGCGACCGCCGTCCCACCGCGCTCTCCGGCGGCCAGCAGCAGCGGGTCGCGATCGCCGTGGCGCTGGCCAACGACCCGTCGCTGGTGCTGGCCGACGAGCCCACCGGTGAGCTGGACTCGGCGACGGCCGAGCAGATCTTCGCGGCCTTCCGTACCGCCAACGAGCAGCTCGGCACGACCATCGTGATCGTCACCCACGACCACGCGGTGGCCGCCGAGGTACGCCGCACGGTCGCGATCCGCGACGGCCGCACCGCGTCCGAGGTGCTGCGCCGTACCGAGGTCGACGAGCACGGCCAGGAGTCGGTGGTGGCCCGCGAGTACTCGGTCGTGGACCGCTCCGGCCGCCTGCAGCTGCCCCGTTCGTACACCGACTCCCTGGACATCCGGCACCGGGTGCTGCTGGAGCTGGAGTCCGACCACATCGGCGTCTGGCCGGACCACTCGGCGGACGCGGCGGCCCGGGACAGCAACGGGGAGGCCCCGGCGGCGGATTAGTGCCAGTGCGGGTTCCCGCCAGGTCACCGGCCTGGCGGGCCCCGACCCCCGACTGACCCAATGGATCCCACCGTTGAGGCAGCACCGCGCCCGTGCGGCCGGTGCGTCAGGTGAGAGGGATGGGGATGAGTCGGATACGGACTTCGGCGCTGGTCGCCGTGGTCGCGGCCGCACTGGCAGCCGGCGTGCTGCCGGCGCAGGCCGGACAACCGGGCGACGACGGCGGTACGACCGTCGCCGCCGCGCCGGGGACGCCCGGGCAGCACACCGTCACGCTGGTGACGGGCGACCGGGTGTCGTACACGGGCACCGGCAGCGGACTGCAGGTCACCGGCGTGACCGCGGCCGAGGGCCGGGAGTACGCGGCCTTCACCCGGATGCGGCTGGACGACCACGAGTACGTGATCCCGCTGGACGCGGGCGCGGCCCTCGGCGAGAGCCGTCTGGA
>NZ_JBFAXR010000051.1:0-56366 GCF_040680895.1 Streptomyces sp. NPDC051940
ACTCGTGGCCACCCTGGCGGCGGACTGCCTCGGACCCCACGAACTACACCTCGACCCACTCCGCGTGTATGCCCACACGGCCGGCGCATGAAGTCACCTTGCCTGCCGAAGGGCTGCTGCGATCTCGTTCACCGTGCGCTCGGTCAGGGCCCACCATGGGCAACGATCACCGGGCGAACGGGTAATGATCCTCAAGCCCTCGCATTGCAACTGATCAGACGCACTCGTGAACACCCCAGGATGCGATGCACGGCGGCCGGCGCGACCGTGACGCCGTGCAGAGGCTGAAGATCGGCCGCGAGACGGGCGGGCCCGTGCTTGGCCCCTACGCAGCGCCTCCACCAGGTCGGCGATGTCCTCCGCGGTGCGGGCCGGGATGGTCGCCGGACGGGAGGAGTGGTCGCGCAGGCGAGGCAGAGGAAGGAGACGTTGAAGGAGCTCCGCAGGGGGCCGAGCACCGACCGGGCTCGGATGATCTGGACAGGCTCTGATGAGGAGGCTTTGGAGGAGCTCAACTGGAGCTGCCTGCCCGAGGATGAGCCAGGCGCGGAGCCAGCCGACGGCATCAGCTCCCACGCCGTCGTTCCGCGAGACACGGAGCACCCGCCCGAGGTCCGCACCTGTGCGGATCTTCGCAGCGAGAGCCGGTCCCGGCTGACGGCAGCGCTGACGCGGCTGGCCGCAGACACGGCAACCACCGGTGTGGCCACCGTGGAGATTGCCGACGCCCTGCGGCATCACGAGGCGCACACCCACGATCCGCACGACATCATCTTCCGTGGCTCGCTGACCACGCTGAAGACGTGGCTGGATGAGTACGAGGAGCGGGACGCGGGAGCTCGGGAGCAGGTGGAGGTGAAAAGGCAGGAGCGAGAGGACGAGCAGACCTACCTCCACGATCTCGTCGAGGAGTCACGCCAGGCCCTTGCAGAGACCCAGGAGTCCATCAAGGAACGCGTGCACAGTACGCTGGAGCGCATCAGTAACCAGCTCAACGTGCTGCACACAAGAGATGGGTACGCGGCGGACCTGCTCTACAACGTGAGCGCTCGCCGAGGGCCAGTGGATCTGCCATGTCGTGCCCCGGTGGCTCCTTGCTGGCCTACGATGCGCCCACCAACACCGCCCAGGAGAAGCTGTTCTCCATCCACCTCGTCCTGGCTGCCCTGCTGGCTGCGCCCGACGCGCGGGGCCGCGTCAAGCTCACCTTGAATGACCTCGTGGCCAGCCGATCCTGAGCGAAGCGTGCGCATCCGCCCACTGTCGCTGGCCCGACTTGCCTCTGCAGTAGGCGCGTCGACACCACATCCGACAGTGCCGGGTAGCCTCAGCGACACCACGTGTGACTGCAGGCGTAAGCCGGGGAGGACGAAGTATCCATGCTCGACTTGGAGGACCGCGTCAACCGGGTGTTCAACCCCGATGTCCGCCCCCTGGTACTCGAGGCGCACCGTTGCTATGCCACTGGCTCGACGCGGGCGGCCATTGTGCTGACCTGGACAGCCGTATGCGCCGACCTGATCCACAAAGCTCAGATCCTGGCCGACGAGAACGAGCCGGACGCCCGCGCGCTCGTCGCCGATGTCGAGCGCGCGCAACAACCCGCCGAGCCCAAAGCTGTGTCGATCATGCTGGAGGTGGAAGGGGCAATCCTCGAGACCGCGGAGAAGCTGGAGCTCATCGACCGCACCCAAAAGACGCAGCTGCAGCGGCTCCGCGAAGACCGGAACGTGGCCGCCCATCCGTCGCTACGGCTGTTCGGCGAGCTCTACGAGCCGACGCCCGAGTATGCCCGCGCCCACCTGGTGGCGGCCCTGGACGCGGTCTTGATACATCCGCCCAGCCAGGGTCGCACGGTCGTGACAAGCTTTTGCACCCACGTCGCCGATCCGAACTTCACCTTCGACCAGCAGTATCTGAGCTACGCATTCTTCGATCGGGTACGCCCCTCTGTCCGGTCCAAAGTCGTCGGCTTCGCCGCCAAGTTTGCGTTGCTGCAGATCGCAGATGACAGGGTGACGATCTCTCCGGCGGAGCTCGCCGACCGGATGGGCCGCTGCCTTCGCCACTTCGCCGAGCGCGACGCCGACACCGTCACCCAGGCGCTGAAGGCTCACATGGATCGCCTGGTGGAGGCCGATCCGACCGTCCAGCTGGCAGCACTGGCACGACTCGGCAATCTTCCTGCCTTCTGGGGCCCACTGCCGGGCCCCCTGCGCACCCTGTTCAACACCCGACTGGGTGCAATTGGGCGGAGCGACCAGGTAGGACGGCTCACGCCGGACGAGGCCCGCGCCTTGTCCCTGGTGACGCACCCCGAAATCCGCGCCAGCCTGCCCGCCCTCGAGGATGCCTTCGCAGCGCTGCATGCCAGCCATCGAGCGCAAGTGATCGGGCTGCGTCCGGACCAGTACTACACAGCCCACCTACCGACGCTGCTGACGGATGTAGGCGGCTTCGATCAGGGAAAGTACGTGGCACGCACGGCAGTTCTCCCCTGCGCCGCTCTGCTGAGCCTAAGTGACCTCACCGACGTACTACGGGCCTGGTACGACAACAATCAGTGCTGGGGCCGTGGCATGACTCGCTACCTGGTGGACTTGTATCAGGACACAGCCCACCTGGGTCCCGAGCGCGACGCGATCTGGCGGGCCTTCCTCGAAGAGCTACGGCCCTACGAGAACCCGTTCAACGAGATCGCCACCGGTACCGGCCTCCTCGCCCCCACTGCCGAGCCGAACTCCGAGGACTCCAGCACCGCCCGCCCGGCCCAGACCCCAGTCCCCGCGCCGGAATGACTGCGGCTGCGCACCTGCCGTCTCCTACCTCGCCGTGCCGAGCCTCACACCAATCCGACCGGGCCCAACAGGCGGGTGATCCGGCAGGTGGGTCTGCCTCAGTGGAGGTTAGTGTTCGGTCAGCACGCGTCATCCAGGGGGGATTGTGGGCGTGGGTGGCATCGCTCGACAGTTGATCGGTAAGGCGACAGCCCTGGTGGGGCTTCTAGTCCTCGCAGTGGCCGGTGCGCTTGTCGTCGATATCCAACAGATGCTGTCACCCACCCTGGTGGTGACCCCCTGTGAGGATCGGAACAGCCACTGGATGGCGAGAGACTCCCAGACCTCCTGTGTGTGGGAGAAGGCGCTCCGCCAGCAAGACAGCGGGCAGGAAGGCGGCGCGTCAAGCACAACCGTCCAGATCGACGTCAAGGAACGGAAGCGGCTGCTTGAAGCCAGCGTGGCAGTAACCCTGCCGGCCAACGGGCCGGTAGCCGATGCGGTACGTAGGGGCGAGGCGGCTCGCCGTCCGGACGAGTTTGTCTATGAAGTTGTCGGCAGCATTGCTTTTGCCAACGTGTACGTCGCCTGGGGCGCTCCGACCATGAGGCCTGGCGGCGATGGTGAGGTGGTGGTCGCCCTAACCGGCAGCCCTGCCCCCTACGGGTGGGGCGGAATGCGGTCGGCGGCCGCGGTAAAGGTGGAAGTCAGCCCGGCCCGCTACCCGACCAACCTGGCCGTGACCGCCACCGAGCGGGTGGTCATTGCCTCGCGCATGCCCCGGGCGGGGACAAAGGTGGACGGCACGAAGCTGACGGCTCGTCTCCCTGGGGACGGGAAGCTCTGGACTGTAACCTTGGGCTCCTCGCAGCCGCGCGCAGACATCGTCGACACAGCCCTGACCACGCCCGCCTGGTGGAAACGGGCAGAACCTGTGGGACAGGCAGTTGTCACAGGATGGGGTGCGTGCGCGAGCATGCTCCTGGGAGCCTTTCCCTGGATGCTGCTCCTCCTCGCAGGACACGCTAAAGCCTTCCGGCCGTTGAACCGACGTCCCCAGTGGGGTCGGTATGTGCGTCTCACCGGGCTGGTCTTGGCCGTTCACCTGTCGGTCGCTGTGGTGCTCACGGCTCAGTTCGACTACCCCGTCCAGCTCGCGTTCAATGCGGATGGGGCCTTCTTCCAGTTTGCGGACTCTTGGTTGCCCTGGTCACCGGACAGGAACGTCGGCGTCGACGGCATGACTGTCCTTCTCCTCACCGCCGCCGGGACACTGCTTCCGAGTGCCATCCGCCGTACGAGGCCAGCCCTTCTCGCCCCGAAGCGAGCATGGATCACTTCAATGTGGGGTCTGCCGTGGCTGATCCTCCTCCTAGGCTGCGCCGTGCTCGTTGCGACAGCCGGTCCATTCCCGAGCGGCCTGGCCGAGACAGCTGTCGGCGCCCTCACTCTGTACGGGGGCACTCTGGCCGCCCTCGCCGTTCTTACCGGCTTGGCACGCCCCCTTCTGCGTGTAATCCGCGCCCCCGACGGCCCCCCGCCCCCTCCTCTGGGCAATCTCGTCATCTGCGCGGTCGTCGTGGCCGGATTGGCGACCTACCACCACTACTTCGGCTACATTCCGTGGGCGTTGCGCTGGGTACTCCTGCTGCTGGCGGGTGCTACAGCACTCCTCTGCCTGGCCTCACTGTGGTTCCAAACCGTGACCGGGCGCCCTCTCGGTCGGCGCAACCTTATCGGGCTGGCGCCAGCCGCTCTCGCTCTTACCGTGCCGTGGTATCAGGCGGACTACTCGTACACCGGCTGGGAGCTGTTCGTCTCCTTCGCTCAGGGAGTCGACGGGCTGCTGGCACTGCTCCTGGTTACCGCCGGGGTGCTCACGTTGCGCCGCATCGGGCGCGGCCCTGTCGCCTCGATGGCACAGTTGCAAGGCCACCGTGCCATCGGCGTCGCGGTCGCCGTGATCGTGCTGTCTAACGCCTACTCCTTCTACCGGGTACCCACCCTGTGGGGTCTGCTCGCGGCCGTGATCGGCGGCTTGTTCCTCCTGCCGTCCGGGCAAGTCGCCCGGGCCGCGGCGGTAGTGAGCCAGGATGCCGCATCCCATCGTCGGGCACTGGGCGGCACCATCATGGCCGGCGCTGCACGGCGCCAACTCCATGTCGCGCGGCGGACCTCACGCGAGAAGACAGCAGAGGAAGGCGGCAGCCTGGCCGCACAACAGCGGGTGATACGCCGACTGGAGCTTGTGGCGTGGCGTGACCGCGATGCGGCGACCGGAGGATCGTCGCCCACCACACGTGAACGGGCGCTGGGTGCGCTCGCCAGCCGCAGCCCCTGGCACAGGGGCATCTGGGGAGCTCGCTGGGGACTTGTGTTCGGACTTCCGTGGACGGCATTCGACCTGGCAGGAACAGCAAGCCTGACCCACGGCGACCCCTATGCGCTTCTGACCGTGGTGGGCACCCTCCTGCCCACAGCCCTGCAGTGGACGGGCGTGGGACTGTTCTTCGGGTACTTCTTCCCTCTGCTGGGCGGGCAAAGCGGTCTTACCAAAGCAATGCGGCTGACGACTGCGGCCGTGGCACTCACCGTGCTGGAGACGGCACTGGTTGCACACACCGGTTCCACCTGGCCCACGACCACGCTTGCTGTCGCTCAACTCCTGGCCTTCTGCATGAGCCTGGGCCTGCTGGCCGATCGCGACTCGCTGGCCCGGGCACGCTACCCCTGGGCACGTCTGGCGGATGTGCACAACCTCGGTTCACTCACCGCCTGGGCATCGTCGGTCGCAGCCGCACTCGCCGCGGCAGTGGCAGCTCTGGTCCTCGCCGGGGTGCAGCCCTTCGTTACAAACCTGGTCGAGCCTCCCGCCACTAGCCCACAGCCGAAACCCCCCGCGAGTACCGCCTCGCCCTGACACACACGCCGATGGCGCTCACCTGTCATGCCCGGCGGGGTCAATCAGCCAGCACCGCACATCCCGGCCAAGGACGGATGAGCGCACGGCACACTCACGAAGCTCAGTAGGACAGAGAGACGGACGAGCCTGACTCGATCCTCTCAGGGAATCGAGCCTCCATGACCCGGAACGTTCATCACACGCGTTCGCTGCGGCCGTCCACGTTTCACTGATCACAAGGGCTGCCATGCTGTCCACACAGCAGTTCCGCACCGCCAACCGGGTGGCGGTTATCGCACCTCTGACCAGCACAAACTCTGAACCGCTCCGGGTCTGGTGGAGGCTCCGGACTGCCCCGAGTTTCGTGGAGTTGGCTTGCTGGATTTCTTACGCTACCGGCGCCTGGCGGAGTTCGTACTCGACCGGGCTGAGCACGGCCACACCATTCCAGCCTCGACAGCCAGGTTCCGCACCCCCGCCGACGTTGCCACATTCCTCGCGAACAGCAGACTAGGGTTTGCCCTCGTTTGTGGACATCTCTTGAAGATCGGATCGTGGGGTCCGAGAAGGAGGTGTCGAGGTGGGTGCTGTCCGGTATCCGGAGGAGTTCAAGCGGGACGCGGTCGAGCTGGTGCGGTCCACCGGCCGCACGGTCGGATCCGTTGCCAGGGAGCTCGGCGTCAATCCGGAGTCGCTGCGGTTGTGGGTGCGCAAGGCGGAGGGGCCGGCCGGCGGTGGGGACGGTGAGGTGGTGACCCCGTCGGAGCGGGCCGAGCTGAAGCGGTTGCGCAAGCAGGTGAGGGAGCTGGAGCTGGAGAAGGAGATCCTGCGGAAGGCCGCCCAGTATTTTGCGAAGGAGATGGGTCGATGATCGGCCGCTGGCGATTCATCTCCGACCACCATTCGGAGTACGGCATACAGCGGCTGTGCAGAATTCTCGGCGTTTCCCGGTCGGGCTTCTACCGGTGGCGTCGGGCGGCGCCGGTCCGGCAGGCGCGTGAGGCCGATGAGGCGGCGCTCACGGAGCGGATCCGGGCCATACACGGTGAGGCGAAGGGCGCGTACGGGGTGCCGCGCATCACCCGCGAGTTGCGCGCGGACGGCCCGGTGGTGAACCACAAGCGGGTTGCTCGTCTCATGCGGGCGGCGGGGATTTCTGGTCGGCATCTGCGGAAGGGCAAGCGCACCACGATTCCCGATGCCCGCGCGCCGAAGGCCCCCGATCTGCTGGAGCGGGACTTCACCGCGCCGGCGCCCAATGTGCGCTGGTGCGGCGATATCACCTACCTGCCGGTGGGGAAGACGTGGATGTATCTGGCCACGGTCATCGACATTCATTCGCGCCGGGTGGTGGGCTGGTCGATGGCCGAGCACATGCGCGCCGACCTGGTCGTCGACGCGCTGGAGGCCGCCGTGGCCACCCGCGGCGGGTCCGTGGACGGCGTCGTGTTCCATTCGGACCGCGGAACGCAAGGCGGATTCAACCGGTCGTCGCAACACCTCGTGATCAGCGAGGTGTTGGATGGTTCGTCGTCAGCAGGCCGCGGATCGGGCGGTACGCCCGAAGCTGAGGTCCCCGGGGCATCCGAAGTATCAGCGTCACGTGGAAGCGGCGTTCTGGGACGAGATCGCCAGGGGGCTTCTCGCCGAGGAAGCGGCCGGGGTCATCGGTGTGGCGCCGGCGGTGGCCACGCGCTGGTACCGGCAGTGTGGCGGCATGCGACCGTTCGATCCGAAGCCGCATACGGGCAGGTACCTGTCGTTCTCTGAGAGAGAGGAGATCGCGCTCCTGAAAGCCCAAGGCAAGGGCGTACGCGAAATCGCCCGGGAAGTCGGCCGTGATCCGGGGACGATCTCCCGTGAGCTGCGCCGCAACGCGGCCACCAGATGCGGGAAGCTCGACTACCGAGCATCGGTCGCGCAGTGGAAATCGGACATGGCCGCACGGCGCCCGAAAACGGCAAAGCTGGTCGACAACCCCCGGTTGCACGCATACGTCCATGAGCGACTGTCCGGACGGATCAGCACGCCCGGCGGCCAGGCGATCGCAGGGCCGGCGACGGGCGAGTGGACAGGGCGGAACAAGCCGCACCGCAAGGACCGCGCGTGGGTGCAGGCATGGAGTCCGGAGCAGATCGCCAACCGAATCAAGCTCGACTTCCCGGATGATGAGTCCATGCGCATCAGCCACGAGGCGATCTACCAGGCGCTTTACATTCAGGGCCGCGGGGCACTGAAACGGGAGCTGATCTTGTGCCTTCGCACGGGCCGCGCGCTACGCGCCCCGCGTGCTCGTTCGCGTCGCAAGACCTGGGCGCACGTGACGCCCGAAGCGTTGATCAGCGAACGGCCTGCCGAGGCCGAGGACCGTGCCGTTCCCGGCCACTGGGAAGGGGACCTGATCATCGGGCTGGAGCGGTCCGCGATCGGTACGGTCGTCGAGCGGTCCACTCGCTTCACGATGCTGATTCACCTGCCGCGCGAGGAAGGCTACCGGCACAAACACACGATCAAGAACGGTCCTGCGCTGGCCGGTTATGGCGCGATCACGATGAAGAACGCACTCGCCAGCACCATGTCGACGTTGCCCGAGCAGCTAGCACGGTCACTGACTTGGGACCGAGGCAAGGAGATGTCGGCGCACGCGCAATTCAAAGTCGAGACCGGCATTCCAGTGTTCTTTGCCGATCCTCATAGTCCGTGGCAGCGCGGCACGAATGAGAACACCAACGGGCTCCTGCGCCAGTACTTCCCGAAAGGAACCGATCTCTCGAGGTGGTCCGCCGAGGAGATCGAGGCCGTCGCCCACACCCTCAACACCAGACCCCGCAAGACACTCGGCTGGAAGACACCGGCCGAGGCGTTCGACGAACAGCTAATGTTGCTCCAACAGGCCGGTGTTGCAACGACCGGTTGAATCCGGTCAATACACGTCCGCGGCTTTCGCGTCGGCCTGCCGGAAGCGCGGCATACGCCGGTCGATGGGTCGCGTCGGATCGAGTTACGACAATGCGATGGCCGAATCCTTCTTCGCGAGCATCAAACGGGAACTCCTCTACGGCGAGCGGTGGCTGCGGAGTTGCGAGGCCCGACTGGCCGTGTTCTCGTGGATGGCTTGGTACAACAATCGCCGACGGCATTCCGCACTCGGCCACATCAGCCCGGTCGAGTTTGAAAGGCGCTCGGTCACGTCAGGTAGCCTGAACCTGGCTGCATAGTTCGCGGATGTCTACGTAACGGGGCGAAGCCCAGACCCACCGAGATCAAAGCAACATGTTGATTCTCTGCGAGCCCTTGGACCGCACACGCAAGTGCCCGGGCTTGCCCGCAAACACCGAGGCCGACCTCGATGGCGACGTGGCCGCACACAATGCAACGCTCGGGCCCCTCGCCCCGCACCCTGCTGGCGACCGCGGCGCTCGAAGGGATGCCCGAGGCCGTAAGCGCAGTGCGTAAGGAGGAGCTGATGCAGAGTTCCGAGGCTGGTACACACCGCTTACTTCACCAATCCAGACGTACGCAGACTGATGCTGCTTCATATCGGCCGGACACAGACATCGGCCCACCCCGATGCGACACCCGAGGACGACGGGCTGATCGCATGGCTCACCGACCGGCAGACCGTGATCCAAGAGCGCTTCGCGGACCTCCTGACCCGTGCCTTTGGCCCAGCCCCTCACAGCACGGTGCTGGGCGCCACACCTGAGGACTAGACCGGTCGTTCGATGCTGGGCACCCCGCCGAGGGGGGCCCTCGACGAAGGGCCCGGGGCTCCGCCTTGCGACAGCGGCGTCCCGGGCCCTTCGTCTGTTTCCGGGCCCTCCGACGCCGTGATCCGCTACGGTCCGTACGAGCAGGAGCACTGCCGGCCCGGTCGCCCAACAAGCCGGGGCCCGGCGAGGGCCACGCTCGGCGAAGCGACGACATCCGGGGGGTGTGATGGCGTCCGAAGCCCTATTTGGTTTCGTGGGCGTCGTGCTCGGATCCCTGACCACTGCCGTGGTGACGATCTACAGCGAGCGTGTCGCAGGCAAGCGCGAGCTGGCGCTCCGCACGGAACAGCACGAGCGTGAACGCCAGACCGCGCGCGACACCTTTCAGCGCGAGAGCGTCCTCGCCCTGCAGACGGCCGTCAGTGACATGATCAAAGCGTGCTACGACGAACTCGACCGAGTCCTTGCCGTTATGGCCGACACCGGCACTTGGCCGGCACGTGAGTGGGCGACCCCGACCGCCGTGGGCTGGTCGGATTCAGTGCTTCGCCTCGAGTCTTCCCTGGGGCGTGTCTTCGACGAGGAGCTCCGCACACTTGCGGCGCGCCTGCGCGACGCTGCTGGGCAGTCCGTCTGGGCGCGGACCCTGGATGAAGCGAAGTCGGCTGGCGCGCAGATCGAACCGATGCAGGTCGAGTTCAATCGCGCGGTGACCAGGGTACTGACCACGCTGTACTGACCTACTAGTGATGAGGGCAGCGAGTCATCCCCACCCGCGGCCGAATCCGCTCTGGTTGCCACATGGTCGGGAGACTCTCCCGAACGCATATGCGGTGCGCTCGCCTCGGCCGCCACTGATCTCAACGAAGTAGGTCAAGCACAGGCCAACGTGCCGAGCCGGCTGCAGACGTCACAGCCGACCAGGCCGAACCGTCGCCCGCGGCTTGAGCGGCCAGCTCTGTAGCGCCCAGCACGACGATGGCACCACCACTGACGCCCACCGGAGCGATCCGCACGTCCCCGCACCCCTGGACACCCTCGCCGACCTCATAGACAACGACCGCCCGGCGACGGCACCGGCCGCAACTTCTCCCCCGCCCTTTGCCCCGCCTCATTGCCCAGGAAGGCCGCGGCCGGGCGGGGGAGGTCTGGTTCCTGCGTGACTGCAAATGCACCACTCCCCCGCTGCAGATGCATGGGCGCAGTACGAAGGGAGCGACATCATCAAAGGGCAGGTTCTCGCTCGCGAGTTGGTGGTCGGCATGAGAATGACACGGC
Source organism: Streptomyces sp. NPDC051940 (assembly GCF_040680895.1). Taxonomy (NCBI): domain Bacteria; kingdom Bacillati; phylum Actinomycetota; class Actinomycetes; order Kitasatosporales; family Streptomycetaceae; genus Streptomyces; species Streptomyces sp. NPDC051940. Next base: position 10,671 of record NZ_JBFAXR010000051.1, read on the forward strand.
CCTTCGTCACTCGTGCCAGCAACGACGAACGCTGGGTTCTGCCATCGAAGTTTGATCGCGCAGGTCGAAGGATCGGGCGAGCGCCGGATTGTCAGTCCAGGGCTGCGTTGAAGGTCGTGCGGTTGGTCGAGGTGTAGGTGTGCTCCCGCTCGGACCACCGGATGCGCCCGGTGATCTCGTGGTCGTCGGCGAGGTGCGGGGACGGGCGCGTGAGGTGGCTGCGCCACCACCGGGCGTTGCGCAGCTGGCGATCGAGCGTGGCCTCGATGAGGCGGGAGCGGGAAGCGGCGTCGAGCCCGTAGGCGTCGGCGAGGATGCGTACCTGTGCGGCCTGGACGGCGGTGGGTGGAGCGTCGGGCTTGGAAGAGATGCACCAGGTCCACGCCATGTAGCCGAGGTCTTCCAGCGGATCGCCGGGGGCGGCGGTGTCGAAGTCGATGAAGGCGACCGGGACCTCGCCTGCGAAGACCGTGTTGTTCGGGCCCGGGTCGTGGTGGCAGACCACGGGGTGCTGACCGGCCAGGCGACTCGCGCGGGTGGCGTCGTGGAATGCGCGGAGCAGGGATCCGGCGGCAGCCACCTGGGGGTCTGTCCAGCGCTGGAAGCGGGCGGGCACCCGGCCGGGGAGGTAGCTGAGGACATCGCGGCCGGCTCTGTCGAACCCGAGATGACGGGGAGCGCCAGTGAAGCCCTGCCGTCGAAGGTCGCCGAGCAGTTCGGCGACGAACGCGGACGAGGCGGTGGCCGGCCGACGGACGGTATCGCCGACCCTGACCACACCTGGAGTGATGCGTCCGCCGGACAACGGCACTTCGTTCTCCATGGCCATCCCCTTCGCGCGCGGACCATCGGTCAATCTTCAGTGACAAACGGTCAAGGTTCGGTGTCAGAGGACAAGCGGATGGGCTGGCCTGGGGCTTCTCGGCCCGATGCGGGCCCGTGCTGCGTCGGTTCAGTCACTGCGGCCGACGTGCTCGATGTGGATGGTGAGGGCCTGCTGGTCGACCCGGTACAGCACGCACCAGGGGCCGCGGTGCAGTCGGTAGTGGTGGGTGCCCCAAGGCCGGGCGCCCTTGGCGTCCGGGCCGTCGGCGAGCGCGTCGGTCGCAGCGAGCAGGGAGCGTATGTTGGTCGGGTCGTTCTTCGGGTAGTCGGCCGCCTCGTCCAGGGCGCGCGGCTCCCACGTCACCGACCAGGTCGTCACCGATCACCCTCGGCGGGGCCGGCCGCTCGCAGCAGCTGCACCCGGGCGTCGGCGTGTGGGACGGGCTCGGCGGTGATGCCCAGCGCGCGGTCGCGCTCCAGACAGGCGATCGCGAGGGCGTCCTGCAGCTCGGCGAGTTCCGCCGGCGAGACCAGCACCGCGGCGGGCACGCCCCGGTCGGTCAGGGTGATGTGCTCGTGCTGGGCGGCCCGGCGGGCGAGCTCTCCCAGCTTCCCCCGCGCCTCGGCGATCGGATATTTAGCAGACATGCATCTACCGTACAGCTGCTGTACACAGGAGGGGCCGGGTGGTCAGGGAGGAGCGGCACGGGATGCCGTGGGATGACCGCAGCCGAAGCCCGCGACCCCGGCCATGCCCGCACGTGGGTGGTGCTCGTCGACGGCTCCCGCCACCAGCTCGACCTCATCCACGCCGAATCGTCGGCGCCCGCCGCGCCCATGGCCGACAGCTAGACAACGAGTTCGCGGGGGAGGCGGTCTAGGTTCGGGGCGACGATACCGGCAGGCTTCTTGTCTCCGGTCCAGGACAGGGTGGCGGCAAGCTCTGGGCGACCGTCTGAGACGACGGTGCTGGAGACGACCTTCTCCACGAAGATCTTCACCAGGCGGTGGCCATACTCACGCACCCAGCGCCGAATGTTGCGGGTCTGGTCCTCCAGCCCGCAGCCTCCTCAGCTTGCTTCGCGGTGGATACCCGGACATCCACCATCATTCGCAGGTGATCGCCTCCAGCGCTGTGACCTGCTCTGTCACAGCTATTGGCCTGGCCGTTCTCGTTCCTTTGAAAGGCGAGGACTCGTCCGGGCACCGGGCCCGGCTCATGAAGTTCCGCTGGAAGACGAGGAAGATTCGCAGCATCGTGGTGCCCCTGCACGCAACGGCGGGACCTCATCTACCAGTACGCATTCAACTCACACGGCAACGCGTCCCACAGGCATGCCAGCCGACCGACTGCACCACCCTGGCCGGACACAGCACAACGGACGGTTGCTGCAGCGCAGTGGCGGCCGCGGCGTCATGTCTGAGGACGGAGGGCGATTGATGGCGCCGGTGTGAAACGGTCATCATGCGACCAGAGTTGTGAAACAGCGAGATGACCGACAAGAGCCTCTGTATCTATGTAACTCCCCCATGATGCGACACCTCGGCTGTCATCATGTGCCGAGGGGGCCGGTGGATGGCACGATGCCGCTGGCCGGGGGGTATGGGGAGGCACGATGGCCGCCGAGTCTTCAGCGGCGTTGGATGTGGGCGCGTTACTCACATCGGATCTGTTGATCACGGATCGGAAGATCGCCGGGCATGCACGCCGCGCCCTGCTCTCACCAGAGCAGCCTGCTCTCGTTTACCTGCAGAAACGCGTTGCTGCTGAGGACGTCGAGGTTCTGTTCACCCTCCGCGACGAGGAGACGGACGTCCATCGGCTGCTGGCCCCTCGAGGTGCTGCGGCATCCCACGTCCGTGCTCTCGGGGACCTTAGCCCGCACGGCGTGGATGAGCCGGCCGCCGCCCAGGCGCTGCGGGCCTCTGCTGCTATGGCACTCGCGCTGGTGGGCGATGTGGAGGACGCCCCGCGCCAGTTACGAACCGGGCTGCTGTGGTTACGGCACTGCCAAGCCCACCTTCCGCTCGACGGATTAGAGACGGCGGGTCTACTGGGCCAAGCTGCGCCTGGACATGCAGCACGGATCCGTCGGCTGCTGGCGGGGCTCGGTGAGGAGGAGCGGGACCTCGCCCTGCCGGTCCTGCTGTGGCTGCTGACCCTGGACGGGGCGTTGCCCGAACCGCGCAAGGTAGCCGAGGCAGGCGTGCTGTTCGACACCCGGCGCGGCCACGGAGCATCTGGGACCCTCACGGTCGCCGTTGTGCCCGACGGACCACCCGCACTGATACCCGACCCCCGAACGATGTCCGGCTTCCGGGCTGACGCACGGTTCCAGCAATCTCTGCGGGATGCCTGGACGGCGGCGGGACACCGCGTTACCGGGACCGTGCTGTGGTCCCTGACAAACGCGGAAGGAGTCGTGGGGGCGGTAGCCGACCGGTCACTGGGCTGCGCCTTCGGCGTGCTCATCAAAGAGGCTGGGCGCCGAACCCGCACTCACCCGCGGCTGTCGGGTGAACTGAACCCTGGCGCCAGGCCTCTACAGCGCCTCCGTGCCCGGTTCTCTCTGCCGGCGATCCGCCGTCTGAACTCTCGTACGGCGCTGGTCGGTGCGCTTGACGGGACGCCGGCTGGCCGGCTCGTCACCGTGGGCGGTTACGCGGGAAAGCTGAAGGCGGCGCACAACGGGCAGAACGTCATCATCCCGGGGGCAGACGAAGTCGACGCCCGCCATGAATGGAAAGGCGACAAGTCTGCGAAGCTCCTGCCCGCCTCTACCATCGGCGAAGCCGCCCGCCTGGCCCGGACCTGGGACGGACCAGCCCTCGCGCGCTGGGCCAAGGTGACCGGGCCCGCCCTTCTGGTCGTCCTCGCGGTGGTCGGAGGAATGGCGTACTCCTTCGCCAAGGCGGGCGATGAGGAGGCGGACAAGGCGCTCGCGGCGGATCTCGCCGCGCAGGCCATGACTCTCCGGCAGACCGATCCCCGCCTCGCGGGGCTGCTCGGCCTCGCTGGAAGCCGCATCCGACCGGATACCCCGCGGGCAGTGCAGGCGATGCGCGACGTACTTGACGCCAACTCCGGCGTGCGGCGCTCGTGGCAGGCCAGCCCTACCCGGGTGGACGGCGTCGCCGTGGACGATAAGCGTGACCGTGTCTACACCACGGGCGACGACTCGGGTGTTAAGTCCTGGGACCTGCGCACGGGAGAGTTCCTGGGGAAGGCGCCCGGGGAGGTGAGCGGCCTGGTGCTCAGCGACGTGAGCGGGCTGCTCGCCGCTCGCGACGCTAGGGTCGTCTCCCTGTATGAGGTGTTGGACGAGAAACCTGTCCTGCTGGGGACGTTGCCGGTGCCGACCTGCGCACGGGCGGACAGCGAGACCGTGGCGACTGCCTTCACCGACCGGGGTGTCCGCCTCGTGGAGGTACGCGACGACGGCACGATGGCGCAGTACGACACCACCACCCGCCAGCAGACAGACTGCCGACGGCTGGATGCGATGGATGTCCCGGGGCTGCCGGGTGGCCTGCGCGTGGTGGTGGATGCCTCCGTGGCCCTCAGTCCCGCTCCTCGGGCCGACCAGGAGCCCGCCGAGGAACGGGTGGTCGTGCTACTGACGAACAACCGCGTGCTCTCCGTCGGCCTGGACAGCCACAAGGTGGCGGTGGAGATCGAGGAAAACGACGTCCAGGATGTGCCCTCGCACATCGGGGCGAACGACGAGCTGATCGTCCTCGCCACCCCGGGAGGCGTCCAGGCCTGGGACCGGGTTCGGCGCCGACAGCTCAGCTTTCCCGTGGGTGCGCTGGCGATGGCCCCCCGCGCGATGGTCGAGCACAGCGGCAGCGTCGCCATCGCCGGCGACGCCGGCACTGCCCTGGTTCCGCTCGGCACTGGCTACGATGCCGCCGCGAGCCGTGGTCTGGATCAGCCCCGCGGTGGCCCGGCGACCGCCGTGGCCGTAGGGGATGAGTTCACGGTGGTGGCGGCGGGGCGCGGCGGGCGCGTCAACATCCTCGATGACAAGCCCGGACCGCTGGGCCGCAGCACGGCACCGGCGACCAGCGCCGCCGCCTTCGCTGGGGACGGCCGGCTGCTCCTCACCGCCTTTTCGGATCTCGGCAATGCCTCCGACGGGCTGTACACCGTGCGTCCGGAGGCCGCAGAGAACCCGTCCAGCCCCATCGCAAGGGACTGGCCGCACGAAACGGACTACCCCTCCCGCGCGTTCTTCGTCAACGACGTCGCAACGAGCCCAGAGTTCGTGGCGGGCGCTGGACAGTTCAACGGGCGGGGCACGATCGTCCTGTGGCGGCCGGATGGCACCTGGCTGCGGGACCTGCGTCCGTCCGGGGTGGACGAGACGGGCCGTCCTAGCGACGAACGGATCGTCATCGACGTCGAGTTCCTTCCCAAGGCCCATCTGCTCATTGCCCGGCACGTCACCGGGCCGGTGACGGTGTGGTCCACGCAGACCTGGAAGGAGCTGGATACCGTCCCCCTCGCCGAGGGCATCAGCCTCCGGGTGCACGGCAGTCGTGCTGTCGTCCTCGAACGGCCGGGCGAGGACGGTGCGCGGGTGGTCACCATCGATCTGACTACCCCGCGGAACGCCCATACTCGGGCGGTGAAGGCCCCGGGGGCCTATCGGCTGGACTGGAGCTACGACGGCTCCCGCCTCGCTCTTCTCAGCGAGGGAAATGTCGTCCGCTACCTGGACGCGGAGCTGCGTGACACCGGATCTCCGCTGCGCCTGCCCGAGGCCGCCACCGTGCCGACAACCGTGGCCCTGTCGCCCGACGCACGCCGGACGGCCGTCGCGTTCGCCGACCAGGTCCTCGTCTACGACACGGCAACGGGCCTGCAGTCGATGCCTGCCCTGCGTCGCGTCGGTGCCGGCGACATCATCCACCTGTCGTGGTCGCCGAACGACCACAGGCTGGCCGCCGTCACCCGTTCGTTCCGCACGGACAACGCGGCCGGGCCGCTGAATCTCTGGCAGGTGGGCGGCATCGACTGGCGCCGGAGCATCTGCCAGTGGACCGACGGGAAGGGGCTCACCCGCGAGGAGTGGGCCCGCCACATCGGCGACCGTCATCCGTACATCGATCTGTGCGCCGAGGAGAAGTGACCGACGCATGACTCAAACCCGCATGCACATTGCCATCCGCGCCTCGGCGGCCGTCTTCCTGGCGACCCTCGTCGCCGCCACTGCCTGCACGGCAGACCCCACCGACCAGCCCGCCCCAGACGGCAAGGGCGCCAGCCCGACCTCGTCGGTAGCGGGCCGTCAGCGGCCAGTTCTGGCTTATGTACTACCGAAACATCAGGCCGTGATGGTGGCCGACGCCGCCGGCCGCACCTGGCGAGCAACCTCCACCAAGGTACAGGTGCCGGACCAGATCAGCTGGTCCCCCGGCGGCCGTCAACTGGTCTGGACGGACCCGGAGAAGGACGACACCGACACCACCGGACGGATACACATCCTCGACGTGACCACCGGCAAGATGGTCTCCCACCCCTGCCCCTGCAACGGCGTCGGCTTCCTCGGCGAGGACCCCGTCAGCCTCGCCAGCGACGGCAGCGCCCTCTTGGTGTTCCCAGTGACGGGCGGCAATCCGCAGCGGATCGCGCTGGGCCACAGCAAGGGACGGTACGGCCGCCTCGTCACGGGAGGCTCCGAGGACGTCACCCTGTTCACCCCGCTGCCTGAAGGACCGAACGTCTTCCGTGGCCAGGGCACTCTCGACACCGTCGACCGGCAGGGACACATCCGTGCGCTTCTCCCGGCGACACAACCCTCCACACTCGCCCAGGCATGGCGTGCACCCGACGGCAAGGGCGTCGCCTGGAGCAGCGCGGACAGCGGCGGCGCCTGCTGGACGGTCTCCACGCTCTTCGAGCACCCCGGCGGAACCGGCCGGCCGACACGCCTGCTGCCTGACGATGACGCATTCCACCGGTCACTCATCGAGGACCAGCGCTCGATCAGTTCCGCCGCCTGGGCCGGAGCGGGGTTAACCGTCACCTACGCCGGTCTCGCGGGCTGCCAGGCCCGATACCCTGAGCGCTCCGTCACCTACTACGTACACGACGGGAAGTGGGCCTACCTCGGGTCCGGCCTGCTCGGGTTGGCCCTCGGCGCCCATGGGCGGGTCGCACGCCTGCGTGGTGACGCTGGCGGGTCCGACGACGCGCCCTCCGGCGAGTTGAGCCTCACCTCTGGCGGTAAGGAACATGTGCTGGCAGACGGTGTGTCCACGTTTGCCTTCACTCCCGCGGAGAGCGCCGCCGCGCAGCCACCCGCCGCCCGGCCGCAGCCCGCTGCCGCAGCTGTGACGACGGTCGACGACCACGGAACGGCGCTGCCCGAGGCCATAGTCCAGCTCGCCCGCCGTATCGAGCGCGCTGCGGCCGCGGGCGACACCGAGGCTCTGGTGGGGCTGTGCACCGAATGTAAAAACGGAGTGGCGCAGTGGGTTCGGCGGGCGGAAGCGCCGGCGCAGATCCTCAGGACGATCCGCACCCATCCCGGTGTGAACGGCCCGCAGGGATTCATGTACCCGGGCCTGATCACGTGCGTTGACGAACCGGACCAGGACATCACGTGTACCCCGCAGCATCTGAGCGACGCCGTCGCGCTGGCCCTGAAACCGGACCGGGACAGCGAACACTACGGATCGGTCTACTCCTCATGGGAGACCGGGCTCGTGCCCTTGATTATGCGCATCGGGGAGAACGGAGAGGCCCGATGGACCGGACTGGCAGCCGGATGACCGGCTCCGGCGACCCTGGGAAACCACACCTGCGGGCCGCATTGCAAACAGGCGCTGAACCGGAACCCTCGCCAAGCCGCGATGGAGCCTCGCATCCGGCTGTCGGCCCCGGCACCGACCCGGGTCGTCCCTCTACGCGCAACAGCGACGCGCCAGCCGCATACGCTCCGGGTGCCCGGCCCGGGCCTGTTGGCCCGCTCGTCGGCGACCTTCGGACTGTCGGCGGTCCGGTCATGACCGGGGACCTACTCAACGGCAGACGGGTCATCGGCTTCGGCTGCGCGGCCCACGCCGCACCGACATCGGCCGACGACCGGCTGCTACTCGAAGGCGACGAGCACAGCGGGCAGCCGCTGCGCAGCACCGACCCCAGTCAGCATCCGGAGCTGGAGCGGGTCGGCCTTCGTCCGTACGAACAACTGGAGCGCAACCGGGTCGGTGCCGTGGACGAGGCCGAACGGGTCCACGACATTGACGCTCTCGCCCCCGACCTCACCAAAGCCTTCGACGAGCTGATCCACGGGGTGCATGGTCCTCGGTTCCTCCCCTCCCTCATCGACCGGTTCGCCGAGTCCGGACACGGCTTTTGGCTCGCCGGGGGTGCTCCGCGCGACCTGCTGTCGGGTTTCCACCCGGACGAGGTGGGCGACCTGGACGCCACGGGCACCGCCCCGGCCGGCGCCTTTTGCGACCTGGCCGAAGAGGTCCTCCAACGGGACGGCTTCAGCGCCGAGTGCCCGCGGCGATTCAGTCCAGACAGCCTGGTCTGCTCCATCCTTTCTCCGCAACGCGACGGCCACGTCCTGGACTACCGGGGCCTCGGCGTGAGCGGGCTGCCCTACCCTGCCACCGGCACGGATGTGAACCAGGACTGCCGGCAGCGCGACCTCACCGTCAACACCCTCCTCTACGATCCGCTCCACCGGGTCGTCCTGGACCCGCTCGGGCGGGCACTCGACGACCTGCCCCACCGACGCGAGGGCCCCCGCCGATTGGTCCTTGCCGGTGAGCCGCAGGATCCCGAGATCTGCGCGGAACTGCTGCTGCGAGCCCTGAAGTTCCGGGTGCGCTGGCAGCAGCCCGGCGACGGCCCCTCGGAGCACGCTTTGGGTGGGCGCCCGGAGGGAAAGCCTCGCCCGCAGGCCAGCCCTGGGGGGCAACGCGGCCTGGACGACAGCGCAGTGCGGGCGTGGGCCCAAGCCCTCCCTGCGGATCTCGCGGCGCGGCTGGATGAACGGGGGGAGGCAGCCTGGCGGCGTCTCCGGGCGCAGGCAGACACCTGCCTGCCAGACGGGCCGGACACTGTCTCCGCCGAGTCGGTCCACGCCTACGGCGCGGTCGCCGTGGAGTTGCTCGCCCGGATCGCCGGGACCGGAACTTGAGGAGCGTGGCCGGGCAGGAGGGTGTGATGACCGTGCATCGTCCGCTGAGCAGCTGGATCGCCCGCCTGGTACCGGGTGCGCCGAATGAACCCGCATCCCTGGGACGGATCAACGACGGTGACGAGCGGGCGGACGCCCGGGAGATGAACCGGTTCCGTACCGCCGCGTGGGCACGGACGAGCGTGACCGTCAGCCGAAACGACGCGCCCGCCCGGGCCCTCGCCCTGCAGGCTCCGGACGGCTCCCGCGTAGTCGAACTGGACGACCTCGGCAGGCCGCTGCCGGTCACAAAGGACGGCGCGGACCTGGTCGCGGAGCTGGAGACGTCTTGGACGACCGTCCCGGCCGACCCCCGGACCGTGGCACGGCTGAGGGCGCAAAGCCTGGAACTGCGCTACCTCCTGCTCCACCGCCTTGACCGGGAGACCGCGGCCCCCGCGGCCCTCTTCCACTGCCTGCCATGGCGCCGAGTCGAGGCCGCCGCGGACTCCGTTGCCGCCCTGCTCGACCCCATCGGTACGCCCCCCTCACCAGCCAACGGCGCCGCGGGGACGCCAGAGGCGCGGGAGCTGCGTCATTGGTTTACCCCGGCCGCCACCTCGCTCGCCGGTCCACTGTCGGTACTCGAAGCCGGACTGCGCGGCGCACGGGACGGCCGCTGGTTCGGACGCGAGGCGGCCGCCTTGCTCACAGGGCTGATCGCGGCGAACCCGGCGCGGCTGCCCACCTCCACTAGGTCAGCGCTGTCCGCGCTGGCCGAACGACTCAGTGTCGACCCTGCCCTGCGTCACAGCGCCCGACTGGCCGCCACCCACCTGGCGGGCGCCGGTCCCTCACCCACCACGGGGCCCGCGTCCGCCACCAGCCCCGCCACCACGCCGAGCCCCAGGCGCTCGACGGCCTTTGTGGATCTGTCTCTGACAGTGCGCCTTGACTCCGAGTTCGTGCTGCTCGCCTCCTCGGGAGAGCTGGAGGATGAGGACGAGAGCGTGGTCACCTTGCGGAAAGATCCGCTGACCGCCGAGGTGGCGGTGGCACGGGACGGCATGGTGGAAATCACCCTGGCTATCGAGGACGACGGGACCGCACCCGCCAGAACCGTGACGCAGGACGGACCGCTGTGTTATCCGGTACGGGTGAGCCCCGTGCGGGGGACCGCCGCAGTGGGCGCCCCCGCCCGATACTGGATGGTGCTCGACCGCACGCGCTCCGGATGGAACGGCTTCCTCACCGCACCCGCCCCGGAAGGGCAGTTCGACATCGGCCTGGATGCCCCGCCGCTCGCCTTGCCCTTCCTCGACCGGATCCCGCTCGCGGAACTCCGCGCCTCGCTGGATGCCAACGAATGGATCGGGAGCACCCGCTGGCACGAGATGATCGACGGGCTCCACCAGCACCACCCCGCGCACGCGGCGCTCGCCGCATACGACGCTGAACTCCCCGGGTAAAGCCCGGACATTCGACTCCAAAGGACCAAGCCCGGCGGATACCGTGTGCAGGTGGACACCGCCGATACATCACCCGTCACCTCAACGGCGCCTGACACGCAGGCGATCTCCCGGCACGGCACCGGTGGCGACCCTCGGCGCCGGGCGCTCGCCGCGGAGTTCCAGCGCCTCGAGGAGAGCGCGATGTACAGCGCCCAAAGCCAGTTCGAGGAAGCCAAGCGCTGGAGGGCGCTGCACTGGCTGCTGGGCGTCCCGGCGACGCTGCTCGCGGCGATCGCCGGAACGACAGCGCTGGCGGAGTCCACGGGCAGCACCGCCGCCGGCATTCTCGCCCTGGCCTCGGCAGGCCTGGGCGCGGTACTCACCACGGTCAACGCGCCACAGCGGGCCAGTCATGCAGCAGCTACCGCAAACACCTACCTGGAGATCCAGACGGCCGCACGACAGCACCGCGAACTCGACCTGCCGGACTGGACTCCCGGGGAGGCGCGCGAGGCCCTTGCCACGCTGACCGCCCGCCGCGACGCGCAGAACACCCAGGCGGACGTGCCCAGCCGCCGCGCGTACCGCAAAGCACAGGCCAACCTGCGCGCAGGAGCCCAGACCTATGCCGTGGACACGGACACCCGCTGACGCCTCCCCGACGACGCCCCGGCCAGGCCTGCGTCCAGAACGTACATGCCGCACCGCCCGTGTCTCGACGGTTCGGACACCACCGCCCCCGAGCTGGGAACCGACGAAGGGCGGCTTCGGCCTGGCAACAACGGTGGCACCCCGGCCCCAGTCGCCCACCGTCAGGCGCGCGCCGCCCCGTTCGCGAACGGGGCGGCGCCGGGGTCAAGCCGGGTCGTTGGTGTCTACGTCGGGGCCGGCTTCGTCATCGGGGGATTGCTCGTCCGCCGAGTCTGACGGTACGAGACGATCTGTGTCCGAGAGCTCCAGGGTGCGGTGGATGCCGTCGATGGGCGGCGAGTCGTTGTCTGTGACGATGATCTGCAGACGGTCGACGTGTTCGGTGGCGGTCTCCAGCAGGGTGGCGTACATCTTGCGCAGTCGTTCCAGGTCGATGCCCTCGTGGCCGACGTTGCTGCTGATGCCGTCGATGATCAGCAGATTGGGCAGGGGCCTGGCGTCGTCGTGGAGCGCCACCTGCTGGTGTGCGAGGACGTGGGCCACGTTGACGAGAACCTCGACGCCCTGGGACTGCAGGTCGGAGAAGGAGCGCCCGTCGACGACCGGCATGTAGGTCTCCCGGTTGATGCGGGAGCCTGGCTGGTTGTCGAAGCGGGGGGCGTCGAAGCTGCGGAGGGCGGCCTCGAAGGCTTCGTCGAGCCGGTCCAGGCGTGCATGGACGTCCGGGTTGCTGTGCCGGGAGGCGGCGACGCGGTTGTTGAGATCTTCTTGTTCCCGTTCCAGTTCCGCGATCCGTTCGCTCTGCCCCTGGAGGCGGTTGTGCAGGGTGAGAGCGTCGTCGATCCGGGCCAGGTGTTCTTCCAGCCGGGCCTGCTCAGCGGCGATGGCGCGAATGCGGTCCGTCTGGTCGGTGATGTAGGTGGCCGTAGCGCGGTCGAGCTGCTCGCCGAGCTCGGTGCGGCGGCGCGTTTGCGCGGATCGGACGGCCTCCAGTGCGTCGAGGCGGCCTTTGCTGCGCTTGATGAGTTCCTCGGTCTCGGTGACCTGCTCGATGATGCGGTCCTGCTCGGCGACGAGCGTGGAGGGGGCTGGGTCCTGCGGCGGGGTCTGCAGGCACAGTCTGCAGGTGGCTTCGTCGCCGCGTTCGGGAACGCCGGCGCCGCAGCGCGGGCAGGTGTGGAATTCGAAGTCGTTCAGCAGCCGTTCGGCGACCAGGGCGCGGGTGAGGCGGCGGCTTTGGGCGATGAGCTGGTCGCGTAGTTCCTCAAGCCGGGACATGGAGACGGCTTCGGCGGCTGCCCCGTCCGAGATGCGGGCGAGTTCGGCCTCCACATCTCCGATCTGCTCGCGCAGCGAGACGGTGGCGGGGTGGGTGAGTTGACGGGCCAGGGCCTGGTCGGCCTCGCGTGCCTGAAGCAGCTGTTGCTCGGTTTCCTGCCGCTGGACTTCGAGCTGTGCCCGGGAGGCGAACGCAGTCGTCTCCAGGATGCGTTCCAGGGTGGTCGCGTCTGCCGTCAGGGCGTTGAGTTCGGTGGTGACGGCGCGCAGGCGCTCGCGCAGTCCCGCAGCTTCGGGATCGTAGAGGCCGTAGAGGATCTCAAAGACGTACTTGCGCTTGATGTTCTTCTGCGCGTTGTCCGGGGTGCCGAAGACGGAGGTGTCGATCTCCTTCTGCCGCAGGACGCAGTACATCAGGTAGTCGCTGATGGTGACGGGGATGAGCGGGCTGGTCTCGTCCGTGGGGGCGCGGGGGACGCGGATGCGGGGCAGTCCGAGCATGCTCAGCCACCAGTCGCGGAAGGTCTGGTCGTAGCCGGCCTGCAGTTGGCTGGCGGGCAGGCGCCATACCTCGTGCTCGCCGCCGATCTCGGCGATGTCGACCTTGGCGGTGGAAGTGCTGACCAGCTGTCGCACGATGCGGAAGCGGCGCTCGCCGATGAGTACGGTGCCGGAGATGGACCGGCCGCGTAGCTCGGGCACGACGCTCACTTCGGCGCCCAGCAGGGCGCGCAGGCAGCTGATAGTGGCGGTTTTGCCGCCGCTCATGGAGCCCACGATGGCGTTCATGCCGGGCTGGAAGCGTACGGTGCGGCTGGTGTTGACCAGGGTCAGCGCTTCGATGCGCAGTCTCACAGGTGGGTCCCCCAGTCCGCCTCGACGATGTCGGGGAACGTCTCGTAGATGAGGTCCTTCAGCGTGGTGCCGCTCAGGTTGAAGTGGCGGCGCAGCAGCAGGGCCCGTTCCCTTACGGGGCGCCAGCTCTCGGTGTCTGCGAGGGCGCGGGCGACGTCGTGTCCAGCCTGGGTGGTGCGGTAGGTGGCGACGGCGTCTTCGTGTTTGGGTTCGATGAGGCCCTTTCCGGTGAGGGCGCCAAGCAGGGCGTAGTAGGCGGGGTCCCATGGCCCGTAGCGGTATCGGATCATGCTCTGTTCGATCGCGCCGGTCAGCCAGGGGTCCTCGCCGATGTCCGTGCCGGGCCGGCGGACGGACATGAGCTTGTGGAAGTGCCGGGGGTAGCGCAGCAGGAAGTCGAGCTTGGCGAGTTTCATCCGTCCCTCGATGCCCTTGCTTGCCCTGGTCTCGGAGAAGACGTCGATGAGCAGCAGCAGGCGTGCTTGAGCGTCGGCGGACGGTGGCCGGCCATCAGCGGGCCGGTCCGCCGGCGTGGGTGTGGCGGTGTCAGGAGGCGTCACGTGCGTCCCCCCAGTCGAAACGGCATTCGTCCGACACGGCGCACGCTCGTCCCATGAGCAGCACCCCGTCCTGCGCGTACAGCGGCGAGCGGTCGTAGGCGCCGGGGTTGTTTTGCAGTTCGACCTGCAGGGCGTCGAAGATGGCGTTCGCCGGCCGGGGGTTTTCTTCATGGGCGCGGCCGACGCGGCGTGCCAGGAACAGCAGCCGCTGGTCGAGGTCCGCCTCCACGGCCGGGTCGTCGGGCCAGGTGCCGAGTGCTGCTTCACGGAGCCGGTGGTGGTCGGCGTTGGCCCGCATCATCTGCGCGTCCTGCATGACGCCTCGGGAGGCGGCTCCCTGCCGGAGTTTGCGGACAAGGCTGGTCTCGGAGCCGGTCAGTTGCTGAGAGAGGTCTTGGAGCAGGACGTGGTCGGGGCGTGTGAGCCGCTGCCACACGTCGGCGATGACCGCGGCGGAGACCCGCTTGTTCAGCACGGCGGCCGGCGGGTTGTCGACGGCGAGCAGCTCGGTCCACCGGGCCACCGGACGCCCCTGCATGGCTTCCCGGGTACGGCGCAGCAACTCCGTGTAGAGGGCGTCGATCGTGGACATCGAAAGCCCGGGCCCCAGGTCGCCAAGTACGCGGGTGTTGTGTGCTTCGACGCTCTCCCGACGGACGAAGGTCCGCACCCGGACGAGCCCCAGGAACTCGCACAGCTGGTCCTCATCGGTGACCTTCAGGTGGGCGGCGACACGCTTGCGGCACGCTTCCGGGCCACTGCCCTGTCCGCGCGATAACGCCATCACGAGCGCGTCGGCGGGGTCGAGGTGCCCCTCGACGCCGGCGGTCAGCTGATAGACCTGCCCGGTACCCCTGACCGCCGTGTGGGTGCGCCACAGGCTCTTGAGCGGCTTCTTCGAGATCACGTCCGTCAGCGTCCAGGGCTCCACCGCATCGCGGGTCTTGATCTGCTGGTAGTCCCAGAACAGTTCCCCGGCGGCGCATCGGGAGTCGTCCCTGCGTGCGACGACGATGTCCTCGATGTGCTCGCACGTAACGTGCTCGACCGTGCCGCCTGCGAGCATCTCCAAGACCGCCTGCACAGCGACATGGACCTGGTACTCGTACCTCCGCAGAGTGGGCGAGCCCGTATCGTCCGGTGCTTCGATCTCGATCGGATCGGCCATTCGCCCCCCATTGCTCGTTACTACCCGAGCACGCAGCGTAAAACTTTTGCGATCTTTCGTCGACGGCACAGCGCAACAGAGTTGGGAAGCGGAGCGCGGTGATCACTAGTGCACGAAGGTGCTCACCCCGGGGCCAGACACGGTCCTGTCAGGCTCCCCCACCCGGTCAGCACAACGATTCGAAGTACCGCTCGGCCGAGATCTGCGCACGGATCCCCAGGCGGTCCGCCTGTATCAGGACCAACTCGCAGAGCAGCGGCGAAAGAAGGCGGCCAAGGCTGAAAAGAGAGCTGTCGTTGCCAGCCAAGGCCAGCTGCACGCCGTGGGGTAACCATGCCCCCGGATTCGCAGAGCACCTGCCTGCCCGAAGGTGACACAGCCTTGCGGCGGTTCGGTGCTGCGCGGCCGAAGGGGGTGGCTCACGGCCGAGGCCGGGTGCCCGGTCGCAGTTCGATGCGTAGCGTCTCGTCGTCTTCGATCACAAACGTCGGGTCCTGGTCCTTCTGCCAGCCCAGGGGTAGCAGGTAGTAGCGGTGGTCGCGCTCCACAAGTAGGCGCAGACCGCTGTAGCGGTAGCGGTACGGTGCGCCGGCGCCCAGATCCTCCGACTTGAGCTCGGGCGGGCCGGAGATGCTGAGCCGCTCCTTGCTGTAGACGACAACGGCGACCCGCCGCACCAGGCGGTCGGCGTCCGCCTGGGCGTCGCGGCGGCCGAGTTGTCCGGCTGCCAGAGCGACCACCCACAACAGGAACAGGGCGGCGACGACGGCGGACACCGCCCGCTCCCATCGGGGCTGGCCACGTTCCTCACCAGCGTGGGCCGCGCGAGTCAGCCCCAGCAGCAGGCCACTGGCGATGAGCAGCGGGGGCAGCCAGCGCACCGGCTGGATCGAGCTCCACCACAGCAGCAGCAACAGCCCGCAGGCCACCAACAGCGGATAGCCCTGGGCCGCGGCCCGGGCCCAGCGCCTCGTTTGGTCCAGCGCCTGGACCGGCACGTGGAGCAGCTTCAGCCAGTGCGGCAGGTGCGGCAACAGCACCAGCAGGACCAGTGCGATCAGCACGGGGAAAGTCGCCAGTCGCAGGCTGCGCACGGCGAGTTCGAACGAGTCGAAGCCGATGGCGAGGGTGTCGAGGTGGTAATAGCCGTAGTAGCTCTTGCTGTAAATAAACCCGGCGTACAGCATCACAGCCAGGATGAACGAACCCGCCCCGAAAGCGGAGTTGATGATATCCGTCGCTCCGGAGCCCGCGATGTCGGAGGGCTCCTGCGGTGGCGCTGGTGGTGCCGCAGGCGGGCGGGGCGTGTCGGGCACCGCCGGGACGGCTGGTGCCTGGCCGGCGGCCGGCGAGGTACGGGACCGGGGAAAGAGCCGTGGCCGCCGTGGCGGTGGTGTCGGCGGGGAGGTGTGGTCTGGTGTGGAGGCGCCCGGGCGCGAGGGCCCTTGGCGGTCCGTCATGAGGATTCCGGCCCGGAGCTCTCGTCGGGGTCTGGGACCGCCTCGGTCGACTCGGGCACGGCAGGTGTGTGCCTGACGCTGCCGTCCGGCTCGAGGCACGGCACGTGCGTCGGGTCGACCTCGCTGCAGGACGGCGTTACTCGCGGATCCGGGGACGGCGATCCGGTGATTCCGGGTCCGGGCGCGTCTGGGGTTCCCGTGTCCACCGGTGGAGGCTCGATCGGATCGATGTCAGGGTCGCCGCCGCCGGATGACACAGATGGCGCCTGGTCCGACACCACGGGCTGATCTTCTCCGCCCGGAGTTGCGGGGTCCGTACCCCCAGCGCCGCAACCCGCCAAGGCGGCCAGCGCCGTCACTGTGATCACCAGCATGCGCAACGTCGCAGGCCCGTGCGGAATGCGCATGTCGCCCCCTCAGATCTGCTTTGGTTCAGAGTGGCAGTACACGAATGGTCTACGCACAGCAAAGCTGTAGATTTCCATCTATCACGCACAGTGTGGCTGGAACCCAACGCAAGCCAGGGCTCGCCGTGATGGTCGGCTTGAGAACGGCCCGGCCCTTCGTCACTCATGCCAGCAGCGAGTGAGCACCACCTGTCAGTGAGCTCTTTCAGCGGTGCCGCTCGAGGGTGAGGACGGCCTTGGCCATTGACGTCATTCGATTCGGGCTGCAGCGGGCCCGGCGGAAGATCCGCCAGGACTTCAGTTGGGCCACGCCTCGGTCGCGGCCGGGTGGGCGCCGACGTGCTGTTGTTACCACGGACCCGCTCCGATGTAGGCGCGGTCGGCCAGAACGGGGACGCCCTGGCGCTCGCAGATCCGGATGATGCGGTGGGTGCGGGCTGCGGTGAGATCGTGGGCCCGGCCCGGAAGCGCGGGCGAGAGCCACAGCAGCCGGCCGCCCGGATCGGTTACGACCTGCACGTTCACTCCGTGTCTGCGGTGCTTGTGTGAGTAGTCGGCGCGGCTGTCGCCGATCCGGTCGCACTCCACGAGGGTGCCGTCGAGCAGCACGTGGTCGGGGTCGGTCTCGCGCAGGACACGCAGCAGGCCGGGTGCTTGGTCGGCGAGCAGGTCGATGACCGCGGTCGTGTAGGCGTGGGCGGTGCCGACCGCGATACCGAAGCCGCCGGCGATCTGCGTGAGGGGGTCGTGCCGGCGCAGGTACACCAGAGCGACCAGGGCGCGCTGGTGCGGTGGCAGCTTGCAGCGCCGGTCACCCTCGCGGGTGACGATGAGCATCGTGACCCACTCGACCAGGGCATGCGGCAGGTCGAGTGCGATGCCCCTATGGAAGCCAAGTGGTGGTGGGCTCGGGGTTGTGCCGGATGAGGATCTTGTAGACGGTGCGGGCGAGGTAGCGCTTGAGGCAGCGGATGGCTTCCCGCTTGCTGAGCCCGTCGGTGATGCGCCGTTGCACGTACTCCTGGGTGGTAGGGTCCCAACGCAGCCGGGAGAGGACTGCTCGGAACAGTGCGGCGTTGGCCTGCCGGTTGCCGCCGCGGTTGAGGCGGTGTCTGCGGGTCTTGCCCGAGGACGCCTCGATCGGGCAGACCCCGCACAGCGCAGCGAAGGAGGCTTCACTGCGCAGCCGCTGCGGGTTGTCGCCGGCGGCGATGAGCAGTGCGGCTGCCGAGTCCGGCCCGATTCCGGCAAGTTGCAGCAGCTCCGGGGCCGCGGCTTGGACCAGGGTCGCCAGCTGCCGGTTGGCATCGCGGATTTCCTGATCCAGGTAACGGATGCGCCGGGCCAGTCGGGCCAGCGTCAATGTGACGGCCTGTCCCTGACCCTCCAGGTCGGTGCATCGGGTGAGTAGCCTCGACAGGCTCAAGCCCTCCAGCGAGTCGCGCACCGCCGCCTCCGCAGTAATCAGGACGTTGCGCAGCTGGTTGATGGCCTGGACCCGGGCCTTGGACGCGGAGTCCTTGGTGAGTTTCACGACGCGGATCGCCTCGATGGGCCCGACACCGAGCTTGGGGACGACCCTCGCGTGACCGGCCAGCACGGCGCGGGCGGCGGCCTCGGCATCGACGGCGTCGGTCTTCCCGCGCCGTCGGCGCATCGCACGGTTGGGCCGATTGACCTCGACGACCTGCACCCCCTGCGTACGCAGCCAGCGGGTGAGTCCAGCACCGTAGCTGCCGGTTCCCTCCACGCCCGCCTGACCCACGGGGCCGAAGCCGGATGCCCAGGCCACCAGCTTGCGATAGCCATCGGCCGTCGCCGGGAACGTCTCACCGTCCAGCAGTACGCCAAGACCACTGAGCACCACAGCCACGTGGAAGTCCTTGTGCGTGTCGACCCCGAGTACATTCGCAGGCTCCACCGGCGACACCAGCGTCCGCGCCATGACCTGTCCCTCCCTGAACCGAGTTCCACAGTGCCGGTCGCCGGGAGGACGTGGCCGGTCAGACCTGTGACGGTGCAGCATGCACGACCGCGAAGGCCCCTATTTGGACACGGTCACCGCTCCCGACGGGAACGCTCCGCCAAGGCCCGGGCCGACGGATCGCACTGAGGACACCGATGAGGGCCAGGCAGGATATGAGTCAGACCGCACGCCGAAGCGGAGCTCCCTCATCCTCACAGGCAGGATAGGGAACCAACAGGGCTCCTGTGCCGGTGGGTTGAGACCTCGAGCACCTCCCTCAACGGCACGGGAGCCCTGTGCGTTACAGCCGCCATCCTCGTCACTCGATCAGTGGCCACGCTGAAAGAGCTCAGCGCAGTAGGCCTTTGGACACCTGACGGATCCGTGACGCGCGCCGATCGTGGCGGCACCGTGCGCCAGACCGGTCCCACCGGACTGTGGGACGTCGTCACCGAACTCCACGAGCTGTTCCCCGAGGCGCCGGCCCGCGCCGACTTCGGTATCACCGTCACCCCCGGCAGGCAGAAGGCCTGGTACCACAGCCCCAAGGGACCGCCCTGGACCCTCCCCAACCCGGCAACGTTCGGACTGCAGGAGCACCACCGCGCGGGAGGGCGACCAACCCAACTGCGCACGGCGCAGGGCCGTGGCGAGCGCCACGGCCCTGCGCCGTACCGCGGCGAGCGCACACGGCCAGCATCCGAGCCTGCTCCAGCTCGCTCGGCGCGGCCGGGTGCACCGCCGTCCGGCGCGGTCCGGTCGGCTTCGGCCTGGGGGTGCGCAGCGGGTAGACCGTGGCCCGTGAGCGGCCGGTCAGCTCGCAGGCCGGCTTGACGCCGACGACCGGCTCCAGTGCAGCGCGTGCCTCGGTGATCACTTCGTCCGCTTGGTCGCGGAGTCCTCGCTCGCAGAGCAGTTCCAAGAGCTCGTGTGCTTTTCCCAGGATCGCCAGCGCCTTCTGGGACTTGGCCAGCTCCGCGGCCAGCCGCTCGTTCTCCGCCCGCAGCCGCTCGGCCTCCTTGGCCTCGGCACTCTGACCCCGTGGCCCGGTGTGCTTGGCGGCCAGGCCATCCAGGGCGCCGGCGTCCCGGGCGGCCCGCGGGTCGATGATGTGCGAGTGATACATCCCCTCCCGGCGCAGGGGCACCCTTGGCACCAGGCTCGGTGAGCCGCTCGTACTCCTCCACGATCCGCAGCTTGTACTGCGCGGAGAACTGCCGCCGCTTCGGCCCACCCGCGCGGGGACCGCGCTTCTTCTTGCCCACGGCCCCGGCCACCACCTCGACGTCGAGCTCGGCATGCTCAGAGTCAGGCTCAAAAGATCCGTTCTCGCCCCACTCGCCGCAGAAGACTCTGTTGTCCTCATGTCTCACAGGAGTCTGCCGGGGAGGGCCTGTGCGCCTCACAAGCGACGTAACGTATGGACAAAACGCGCCGATATGTCCGTTAGAGGAGGAAAGGGGTGGCGGACGGGCTAGGCTGGCGAAACCTACGACGTGGGGGTGGCTGGCATGCGACGGTGGGCCGAGTTCGTTCTGCGGCATCGCAAGATGGTCGTGGGATTCTGGGGCCTCGTGCTGATCGCGGGCGTGCTGCTGGCCGGCCGGACAACGGACCGGATGACGATCGACTTCTCGTTGCCGGGCCAGCCCGGCACCGTGACGGCGCACAAGATCAAGGACGCCTTCGGCAGCGGCGGCGACACCAGTCCCTATCTGGTCTCGGTCACGCTCCCGGCCGGGCAGACCGTCTCCGGTCACGAGGCCGACATCGACCGGGTGTTCACGGCCGTTGGCGACGCGGTCCCAAACGTGCGGGTGATCAGCGAGGCGAACACCGGTGACAAGGCCTTCCGGACAAAAGACGACCGTACTGCCTATGCACTGGTGTTCTACCGCTTCAACCCGTCACCCGATCAGACGTTGTTGACGGATCCGATCCGCTCGGCGGCCGAGAAGGCCCTGCCCTCCGGTGCGACGGTCGGGGTGACGGGTGAGGAGGAGCTGGCCTCCGGAGGCGATGACGGTGGAGGGCCGGGCGTGCTCGGGGAGACGCTCCTTGGTGCCGTCGGCGCCCTCGCCGTGCTCGTTTTCGTATTCGCGTCGTTCCTCGCCCTGCTGCCGTTGCTGGTCGCCGCAGTGTCGATCCTTGCGACCTTCGTGATGCTGCTGCCGCTCACCTACGCCATCGATGTGTCGTTCATCGTGCAGTTCCTGGTCGCCCTCATCGGCCTCGGCGTCGCTATCGACTACTCGCTGCTGTTCGTCACCCGCTGGCGCGAGGAGCGCGACCGCGGCCGAGACAACCACGAAGCGGTCGTGGTCGCGATGGAACGGGCCGGGCACGCGGTGGTGTTCAGCGGCGTGACGGTGGCCATCGGCCTGCTCGCCCTGGTCGTCCTCCCGGTCCCGTTCATGCGCAGCATGGGCTACGGCGGCGCGCTCATCCCGCTGGCAAGCGTGATGACGACCCTCACCCTCACCCCTGCGATCCTGGGCGGCATCGGACCACGGGTCGACTGGCCCAAGATCCGCCACGAGAACCGGGCAAGCCGCGCCTGGAGCCGGTGGGCCGCCGCCGTGGTGCGGCGCCGCTGGATTGCGGCCGGCGCCGCGCTGGCCGCGCTGGCCGCGCTGGCCGGCGTCTTCTCCGGTGTCAGGATCGGCCTTGCTTCCTCGGAATCGCTGGCCAAGAGCGGCCCTGCGTATGAGGCCCTGTCCACTCTGGAGCGTGGCGGTGTCCCGACCGGCGCGCTGACCCCGATGGAAGTCCTGGTCAGCACCGACCAGGCTCAGTCGGCTGCCGCCGAACTGTCCAAGGTCGACGGCGTGAGCAGTGCGTTCGTACCCTCCGGACCGGCCGGCAACCGGGACGGACAAAGCATCGTGGTGATTGTCCCGGACTACGAAACGGTGAACTCCAAGAGCATCGGCGTGGTCAAGCGGGTCAAGAACGTCTCGCAGGACCTTCCCGGGGTGGTCGGCGTCGCCGGTATCGGGGCGGCACAGATCGACTTCATGCACGCCGTCTATGGCAACTTCCCGCTGATGCTCACGATCATCGCCCTGCTGACATATGTGCTGCTCGTCCGCGCCTTCCGCTCACTGCTGCTGCCACTCAAGGCCGTGCTACTCAACCTGCTCTCGCTCGCGGCGACGCTCGGGCTGATGGTGATCTTCTGGCAGGAAGGTCACGGCTCCAATGCGATCTTCGACATCGAGGCCACCGGCGCCATCACGTTCTGGATCCCCCTCATGGTCTTCGCCTTCCTGTTTGGCTTGTCGATGGACTACGAGGTGTTCATCCTGTCCCGTATCCGCGAGGAGTACGACGCCGGGCGATCAACCGACGCCGCCGTCATCGAGGGTGTCGGCCGTACGGGTCGGCTCGTCACCAGCGCTGCGCTGATCCTCTTCCTCGCCTTTGCCGCCCTGGCCTCCGGCCCCGGCACCGACCTCAAGACCCTGGCGACCGGCCTCGGCTTCGGCATCCTCCTGGATGCAACCATCGTGCGGATGCTGCTGGTTCCGTCCCTCGTCTCGCTGTTCGGTCCATGGAACTGGTACCTGCCGGGCTGGGCCGCCCGTCCACTGCGAGTGCAACCGTCCTACCCGCACCCGGAGCGGGCAGAGCCCGAGCCGAAAGCACCCAAGCACGGATGAGTTCGATCCACGATCTGCGTCCGATTCGATGACGGACCAAGATGACTTGGGCCCGGCAAGTGCAGCGCAGCTCGGGCGCACCACAGGAGTAGGGAGCGGATCGATGGACCGACCAACTGCGAGCACGCGCCAGGCCGGGTGACGCAAGGGTCACCTTCGAGTGGCTCGCCACGGGGCACATCCGCTGCAGCGTGGGACGGCCGAGATGCCCGAGGCACTCGAGAACGTCTCCGTCATCGGATGCACGCCGCCAACGGGACGTACTTCCAGCCGTACTCCGACGAGCGCGGCGTCTGCCGCGTCTACGAGATGAGCATCGGCAACGGCTGGTCGAGGCTCCGGCGGGAGGGCGAGCCGTTCTCTCAATGCTTCGAAGCGACCTTCAGCGACGACGGAAACACGATCACCGGACGTTGGGAGATCGCCGAAGACGGCACCAACTACACCACCGACTTCGAACTCGTCCAGCGCAGAGCCAACACGTAACACCGGCTCCGGTGGTGTGCAATCCGGAGAAGCTGTCCATGACGAGCGCGGCCCGGGCCGGGCCGCCGTCGTCGTCGATGTGCTTCAGCACCAAGCGGTAGTCGCGGATCGGGGCCTTGTCATCTCCCGCTCGGCGAGCCGGATCCCCCAGCTCCTCCGCCTTCGCCGCGAAGTCGGTGATCTTCCGCGAGGCGACGCCATCCGTCCTCATCGCAAGGTCGCCGAGGGCGTCGCCCCAATCCGGGGGCGTGATCAGGTGCGGTGATCAGCCGGGGTGGGCTGCGACTTGGCGTTGGGCTGAACGGGTGACCAGGCGGGCTGTCAGGGCTTCATCGAGATCGCCCCATGGGCTCCTACGGGCTTACCTCGGCGATACCCCCCTCCCACTGAAAAAGCCCAAGTTGGAAGGACGCCCCGTCCATCACCGCAGAGCTGGGCGCTGCCCCGGTTCCGGGCGCCGAGCGGGCGCTCTCCTCAGGCGATGGGCTCACCGATGCCCAGCAAGTTCCCCTCGCTGTCACGGAACCATGCACCGCGTTCACCCCGTGCGCCCTTGCTCGGGTAGTTCCCTTCGATCTCGCCGATCCCGTCCACCGTCCGCAGCCCCGGCAGAACAACCTCCTCGAACATCACGCCGCGCCGCCTGAGCTCGGACACGATGGCCTCGATGTCGTCGACCTCCCACCCCATCGGAGTGAACGTGCCAGGTGAGGCGCCCCTCGATTGGAACACCGCGAAATCCACGCCTCCGCACCGGTACAGCAGTCCACCAGGCCGTTCGTCGACGGGCTCCAGACCGAGTACCTCGGAGTAGAAACGCCGCGCCCGGTCCAGGTCCTGAGCCGGAAGTCTGGTCGCCACCCGTGCCCCGGCCAGAGTGTTCCCGTCGTCTGCGTTCATGTCTCCACTGTGCGCTGAGCACTGGCCGCATGGCCGAAGGCAACGGGTGCGAGCGACGAGGGCCGCCTCACCGGAAGAGCGGGATGAGCCGCCGCACCGGTGAACGGCCCTGAGAGATCACTCGGCCGCCCGGCCGATTCCTCGGTCCGGATCACGCAACGCGCTGGCGTGCGCCACTCAGGACCGCCGGGAGAAGATCATTGGCGACTGGTCGTGGGGGTTACCGCGCAGGAGCGGGGCAGTTTGCCGGCGTCTCGCATCTGCGGCCGATGCCAGGCGGAGGGCTGGGGCTTCGCCTCAGGCCGTTTCGTGATCATCCCCGCCGGACCTGCGGCAGCCGCCCCCCGAGGCCGGTGACCGCCCCACCTCGGCGGGCTCATCCCACCGTGTCCCGTCGCCCACGCAAAGCGGCCGGCATGCGATCGTCAGCGCCGAATGTGACGCTGGATTCCTGAAGGATCTACGGAAGGAAAGTCATCGCCATGATCACAACTGACTTCGGCCCCGGTTCCCCCTGCTGGCTCGACCTCGGTGCGCCCGACGTCAGCGCCGCCGCGTCCTTCTACAGCGCCTTGCTCGGCTGGGACTACGAGTCCATGGGTGAGGGAGAGGGCATGGAAGGCGGCATGTTCCGCAAGGACGGCAAGATCGTCGCCGGGCTCGGCAAACTCACCGAGGAGGGCGCGCGCTCGGCCTGGATGATCTACTACAGCGTGACCGACGCCGACGCCACGACCCAGGCCGTTCAGCGCGAGGGCGGCACGGTGCGGGTGGCGCCGATGGACCTCGACGACTGGGGCCGGATGGCGCAGTACAGCGACCCGCTGGGGGGCCAGTTCGCCGTCTGGCAGCCGGGCACGAACAAGGGCGTCGAGCTGGTGGACCAGCCGGGCTCGCTGTCCTGGACCGAGCTGTACACGAGCGACGCCGCCAGCGCCAAGGAGTTCTACGGCGGCATCTTCGGGTGGCAGTTCAGCGACATGGAGCTGCCCGGCGGCGGGGGCACGTACACCCTCATCACACCCGCCGGGCTTCCCGAGGAGTGCATGCAGGGCGGCCTCATGGAACTCCCCAAGGAGAACCTCGCCCTGGCGAACGGACGGCCGTACTGGCACCCGGTGTTCAACGTCAAGGACTGCGACGCCGCGGTCGCCAAGGTCAGCGAGAACGGCGGCAGCGTGCAGATGGGACCGCAGGACGCGGAGGGTGTGGGCCGGCTTGCTGTCTGCCTCGACCCGTCGAACGCGGACTTCGTAGTACTCACGCCGGTCCGGAGCTGAGCCCCGCAAGGCGGGCCGGCGGCCGGTCACAGTCAGCTTCCTCAAGGAACCCCGACCGAGGAGGGCCAGGCACATCGCTACCGGAGCGAGGTGGCCGGGGGTGCATGTACGTCGAGGAGCCGTCCGGGGTTCCGATGCCAGCCCGATGACCGGGGGCGGATCGGACTCGTTCTCGGTGGACCCTCCTGGTTGTCGGCTATGCAGTTCGTGAGCGGCGCGATATGGACCCATGCCCGGCCCTCCCCCGCCATGCTCACCGCCTACGCAACCGACCCCACACTCGCCGCCCTGCGCATGGACTTAACCACCACCGGACGGCGGGAAGGCAGCCCCCGCGCCTCGACCTCAGATCAGCAGACGCGCAGGTGCGGTCTGGCGACGGCGCCGCCATCTCAGTGAATCTCGTGGCGGCCATTGGCGCGGTGAACTGCACAGACCCCTTGATCAGGGAGTATGCGCTCATCGAGCCTCAAGGATCGGTGCCTGACCGTTGGGGAGATGTGATGAGGACTTGCCGTCTGGCCGCCGTGGGGACGGCCGCGCTTGTGACGATCGCTGCCGTGAGTGGCTGTTCCGATGATGAGGGGGGTGGTTCTTCGTACGCGACGACAGCGGCACCGTCGAGCACGGCCCCGAGCAGCGCACCGGCCAGTACACAGGCCGTGGTGGAGACCGCCTCGGCCGGTGATCTCGGCACCATTCTGGTCGACGGGAAGGGTAATACCCTGTACCTGTTCGTGGCGGACACGTCGACGACCTCGACCTGTGAGGGGGAGTGCGCCACGGCCTGGCCGCCTTTGCTGACGTCCGGTGCACCGTCGAGCGGCGGCTCGGCGAAGTCCGATCTGCTGGGCACGTCGAAGCGGTCCGACGGCACGACGCAGGTCACCTACCACGGGCACCCGCTCTACCGATACGAGGGAGACACCAAGCCGGGCGATACGAACGGACAGGATCTCGACGCGTTCGGCGCCGAGTGGTACGTACTCGATGCCGACGGCAACAAGGTCGACTAGGACTGACCGGTGGCGGTCGCATGAACAAGCAATCGACGTGACGCCGAAGACCAGCCACCGTCGGCGCACTTCGGCGCGGGTCACCGCTGTTGCGCTCGGCGCCGCCCTGCCGGTGGCTACGGCGGTGGCAATCTGGGTGACAGGCGAGCACCACAGCCCCCAGTACACGACGGCCCTCTTCGGCGCCCGGGGCTCCGCTGCGGTCACTCTCAAGGCCCGCCTGGGCTCAGTCCTGTTCGGCATGGCGATCGTCCAACTTCTGTTGGCCTTGTGGATCTACGGGCGGCTTCCCCGCCTCACCGCCGCGTCCAGCAGCGTCCGGGCTTCGCACCGCGTAGTGGGATGGGCAGCCTTCCTGCTGTCGGTGCCCATCGCCTTCCACTGCGTGCGCACCTACGGCGTGGCTACCACGAGCACCCGGGTCTTCCTGCACTCGGTCGCCGGCTGCGCGCTGTACGGAGCCTTCGTCGCCAAGGTACTGGTGGTACGCAGCCGCCACCTGCCCGGCTGGCTGCTCCCAGCGGCGGGAAGCGCACTGTTCGGCGCAATCGGGGTGCTGTGGTACTCCGCGGCGCTATGGGCCCTCAATGGATTCACTGCTCCCGCTCTTTGACTCACGTGCTTCACCACCAGCCTCAAGGCTCATGCACCGAGCGTTTTCCAATCTCAGTCCGCACAGGTCAGGTGCAGGGTGAGGGCGGCTTGGACGAGGCCGGTGACGCGGGTGGTGGAACAGCGGTGCTTACGCAGGAGCCGCCGGCTCTCGAGGGTGGCCATAGCCTGTTCGACAAGGGCGTGGATCTTCGGGTGCGAGCGGTTGGCAGCCTTCTGACCTGCGGAGAGCGTCGGCCAGCGACCCAGTACGGCGTTCGTACGGTGCCCCCGGCGCCGCGGTAGCCCTTGCCCGCCCAGCACTCCACGCCGGCCTCCCACAGGGCGTCGATCACGCCGTGGAACGGGCGGCCTTGATGTCGAGGACCGCCCCAGGAAGCGCGGGCGATGTCCACAGCGGCCGGCCCGCCGGGCCGGTGATGACCTGGACGTTCATGCCGTGACGTTTATGTTTCCCCGGAGTAGGAGGGTCGGTCCACCGCGATCCGGTCGATCGGCAGCAGGGTGGCTTCGGGAAGGACGAACAACTTGGTGGCGGCGGTCTTCATCGCCCCGATGAGGTCGGGCAAGGGCGGCCAGGGCTTCGACCCCCTCGGCGACGTAGCGGTGGGCGGGGGTGGTGCCGACGCCGAACCTGGCGGCGAGCTGAGCGTAGGTGGGCCCACAGCCGGGCGGTCCAGGCCGGACGCGGCGAAAGCGTCGACGAGACGGGAGACCGTCGGATCGCAGGCCACCGGAGCGAACCCACCGGCTTGGCCCGCAGCATGGCGACGTCGGCCAGACAGTCGCCGCCGAGCTCGACGTCCAGGGCCACATCCAGTGTTCGCGAGGATCGTCGGGCGGGCTGGCATCGCGGAATCACAGGAGGTGCTGGCTTCGCGTTGTTCCGTGGCTCCGCTTTGACCCTACTCAGCCGTACCGGTCGTGTGTCTATCACTCGGGCCGACGGCGGGTGCGCGTACTGCCTCGGCGTCCTCGATGAACTGGCGCAGCTTCGCGACGAACCGGGCGGCGGGTGCGCCGTCGATCACGTTGTGGTCGAAGGTGACTGTCAGGTCGAGCACGTCACGGACCTCGATCCGTCCGTCCACGGCACGGGGGCGCGGGGTCGCACCGCCGATGACCACCTGGAGAGGCATCAGACTCGGCGGGGCAATGCCGAATCCGCCGCCGGCGCCGAACATTCCCACCGCTGTGACCGCGACCGTCCCGGTCAGCCGGCGGAGCCGGACGGACCTGGCCAGCACTGCGTACATCATGGGAACAAGGCCGGGGAGGCGGGTCATCGTGGTGCCGAAGCGGTTAAGGAGACGCCCCGTGCCCGTCGTGGCGTAATCGCGATTGGCGGCCACTGGGACCCGGTGCGATGCTCGGCAGACCGGCCTCAGCATCGCCCTCCTGGGAGCCGCGGCGGCGATCCGGCTGGGCTCGACCTGGGTCTGACCGGCCCGCATGGAATCCTCCATACGTCTGACCGTCCCCGGGCCGCCCGCTTACCTCCGAGGTCATCGACTCCCGTTCAGGCCATGTGGAACGATCGTCCGCATACGGAGCCCGACCGACCGGAAGGACACCATGCCCGCCTACGTCATAGCCAATCTCCAGGACGCCACGCCTCACCCCGAGATCGCAGAGTACATCGAGCGCCTCCCCGGCACCTTCAAGCCGCACGGCGGCCGCTACCTGGTGCACGCCACGGACCACGAGGTGAAGGAGGGCAACTGGTCCGGAAGTGTGGTGATGATCGGCTTCCCTGGCCTGACGGAAGCACAGACGTGGTGGAACTCCCCCGCGTACCGGGAGATAGCCCCACTGCGCTCCCGTCACATCAAGGGCGACATCATCCTGATCGATGGCGTCCCGGAGAACTACGACCCAAGTGCCCTGGCCAAGGCCATAAGGGACGCCGCATCGACCGATTAGACCTCCTGCGGCCCGGGAGTGCCTCTATGCCTTAGACCAAGCCAGGGACCGTCCTAGATTTGGGTCGTACCGACACTCTCGGTGGGCGTTCCGCGAGCCTTCGCGCGCTTACATTGACAGGGGCGTTGCCGGCCGTGGATCACCGGGTCGGTGGCGTCTTCGCGCTACTCGCCGCAATAGTAGTTACACCGTCGTGTACGGCGGGAAGCCATGCGGCAGGTGGAGCGCCGCCCACACCCCCAGCCTTGCTCGCAAACAGGGGCGCGACGGCGATCCGCGGCCCGGCGCGGGTAATCCCTTGATCAATGGGATGGGCGGCCTTCCTGCTGTCGGTGCCCATCGCCTTCCACTGCGTGCGCACCTACGGCGTGGCTACCACGAGCACCCGGGTCTTCCTGCACTCGGTCGCCGGCTGCGCGCTGTACGGAGCCTTCGTCGCCAAGGTACTGGTGGTACGCAGCCGCCACCTGCCCGGCTGGATGCTCCCGGCGGCGGGAAGCGCACTGTTCGGCGCAATCGGGGTGCTGTGGTACTCCGCGGCACTATGGGCCCTCAATGGATTCACTGCTCCCGCTCTTTGACTCACGTGCTTCACCACCTGACTCCGGTAGCGGTTCGTGGGGTCTGGCGCAAGTTTCGTGACCCGTCACGGTCAGTTGCCGACGCCCAGGAAGCGACGGCTAGGCTCTCCGGATGCCATCCGTGCATCTGCGTCACTCAGCGCGCGCGATCATCCTCGACGAAGATGACGGCATCCTCCTGTGCCGATTCGCGATCCCCGACCCGGAGGAGACAGTCGTGTGGGCGGCTCCCGGCGGAGGAATCGAACCAGGCGAGACGCCGCTTCGCGCGCTGCGTCGCGAAGTGCGCGAAGAAGTAGGTCTCATGATCGAGGCAGACCCGCTGCACGTGTGGCACCAGGAGGTCGTGGCGCCGGGGCACGCAGCAGGCTACGACGGCGTGGTCAATGACTACTTCCTCGTGCGCACTGAGCTGTTCGAGCCTCGCGGGGAGCTGTCCGACGAGGCGCTTGCGGCAGAGCACATCACCGAGCTGAAGTGGTGGTCCCTGCCAGACATCGCCCGCTATCACGGCCCAGAGCTGTTCTCCCCCCGCGACCTCGCCGGACCCCTGGGCGCATTGATCACCTCAGGGGCTCCGGCAGGGCCGGTGCCCCTCGGCCTGTGAACGGCGAACCCGGCCGTAACACCATTCCCGGTCCGGTCGTGCGGCAAGGCACCGCACCTGCCGTTTGAGCATGTTGATCCGATTTGACGGCGCCTTCGCCCGGGCCGGAGATCCAGCCGGTGGTCAGGCCGGCGGCGACCACGTTGAAACCACCGAGCAGTGCGGGCCGCTGGGCCCATCCGTGGCCGCCGTCAACGCTGACTCTGGGGTAGCCCACGGGTGCGCGGTGGCTGGGTCAGTAGCGCAGCACCGCTGCGATGCGGCCCCTGCCGTCCAGAGTCCCGTCGTGCACGAACCGCACATCGGCTCCCGTCTCCAGGGCCTGCTCGACGATCTCGTCCACAATGTCCTCGCGCGAGTCAGGATCGGACGCCTCTGCGGGTTCCAGGTGATCGCGGTAGTCGCGGACAACGGTGCGGTAGTGCTCCTCGACCGCGAGGAGGCGGATGCGGCCGTCCTTGGCGGCATGCCAGGTCTCATCGACCCCGCCGGCGAACTCGCGCCGTCCGCGCGCCGCGTCCAGCTCCGCCACCACCGTCACGGCCAGGGCCTCCTCTCGGGCCTGGTGTACGGGTTCGACAGCCCGGCCAACGGCTTCGGCCGGCCCGTGGGCGAGCCCGCCGTGCGTCACGGTCGGTGTGCCCTGGGGCAACGGGCCGGTCTCCTCCAGGAGCGACAGCGCGGGGGCCTCGCCGATCACGTACAGCGGTCCGGGCGTGGCCGTCAGGACACCGCGCAGGTCTTCGTGTCCCCGGCGGAAGAAGCCACGGGTCGCCTCGTCGCGGAAGACGCTCGGGAGGTCTCCGATCCGTTCCTTGCGCTCCGCGTCCGGGTCGTCCAGGCTCCGGGTGAGCGGGAAACCATCCCCCGTGTGCTCCGCGACACCTCCCGGTCCGCCCTTCCACAGCGACATACGGTCCGCCGCCACGACCAGCACCCAGTAGGGCCGTCCGGCGGCCTGCGCGGCAACCAGATTGCGGGTGAGGAAGGTGTCGGCGAGAACGACCCGTTCCGGGACCGTCCGGGCCACGGACCACACCTGGTGCTCGCCCGCATCTGCGTAGATCACCAGCCCGTCCTGCGACTGTGAGAGGTCGGTCTCGGCAACGGCCTGCCGCAGCTGCTCCAGCACCTCGGTCCGTCGTTCCTCGGCCACGTCCGGGTCGTCCCGCAGCGCCTTGTCCGCATCGGTCAGCAGGTTGCGCAGCCGTACGGGGTCTTGCGTGTTATCCGGCTGACGGCGGTGGGTCGGCATGAGGAGTGACACCGCAGGGTAGGGGCGGGGCCGGCGCAGCTCCGCCAGGATGTCGGAACCGAGTACGGGTCCATGAGGGAGACCTTTCGTCAAGTGAGCGAGGTGGCTGCCGGAGGGCCGGGGATAGTGTGGTCCGGCGATCTACTCGGCCAGTTCCTTCTCGTCCTCGCCGCTGAGCGACGTCCTTAGGACGGTGCCACGTGTGGCTGCATCGCAGCCGTGAACTTGTCATCCGTGATCTTCGACGCCATGCTCACGATCGCGGCGGCGCCAGCGCCAGCAGGTCCTTCACCTGGCCGCGGGCCTGGTCCTCGATGCCGGACTTGCCGAGCTGACCTCCCACGACGGTCCCGGCCTGAAGGCCCCCCGGCATCAGGAACAGAGCCGACGATCGCACCCCACAGAGCTCCCGCGGCAGCGGTGGTCCCCACGATCCGGCCCGACGCGTCGACGTGGGTCCTGCCGTCGGTATCCAAGGACACAACCGCGCGCCCGTTCAGCTGCACGACGCGGTCGCGGTGCACGTCCTGCACCGCCGAGAACGCCCCCTCCGCGGCCTTGGGGCTCGCGTACCCGATGCCGATCGGCTCGGACATTCCCGCCTCCAGATGGGTTATCCCGCTGGTTGGGCGGCGCGGCACCCACCGAGCCGTGGGTCCTCTGGGTTCCCCATAGGAGAGCGTCGAACCAGGACCTGCCATGGGACAGTCTCACCCAAAAAGGGCGGCGTCGCGATCCGGTGGCTCTTCACAGGCTTCCCTCGCGCGATCGGAGCGTAACGATCTACGGGATCCCCAAGTCGATCGCGAAGCCGTTGGCCTCGCCAGCCGGAAGCTCCTGACCTACTCCCCCACGGCATCGTCCGAGCCGGCCATGAAGTCCGCCATGATCGCTGGTATCCGAGGTGCGCGCCGAAAGCAAGCTCTGAACACTGACACCGATCGCCTCGTGCACCGCACTACTACGGCACGGAACGGGGTGGTGATCGTGGGCTGTGGGACCGCGCGGCCGCCCGTGCCGTCGAAGGTTGATACATGCGGCAATCCGGCGTGGGGCGGGCCTCTTGGGAAGGAGTGATCCACAACACCCGTGACGCCGTCCCACCCGGGGTGGCGACTGCGGCCGCGTGCACGGGGCGGCTGCGCGGCGCCGACGAAGTCGAGCCAGCGCTTTTCGCCGCATTCGAACGCTTCTGCGAGGACAAGCCACCGCTGGAGTGGTTACCCCCTGCGCAGAGCGCTGAGTGACCGACCATCGACCTCTTTGCATCCGCCCATCCACCGCATGGACGATCAGACATGTGGTGCGAACGATTGGACATCCATCGTCCACCCCGTCGGCATACCCTCCTGGCAGAAGCTGATCCAACGGAGGAGTCCTCATGAACGTGGCTGTGCTCGGCGCGACCGGTAAGACCGGACGGCCGTTGGTGGACGCGCTGCTTGCACGCGGTGTGGAGGTTCGAGCCGCCAGCCGTCAGCCGAAGGACATCCCTGGCGCCGAGACCGTGCACTTCGACTGGGCCGACCGCGACACCTGGGCCGGCGCGGTCGCAAAGGTCGACGCGGTCTATGTCGTCGGGCCGGTGTGGGAGCCAGATGCCGCCGCGGTGTTCGAGGACTTCCTGGGCCAGGCTTCGGACGTACGCCGGGTCGTGCTGCTGACGTTGATCGACGCGGAGCGTCTGCCGGCCGACGTACCCCTGGCGGGCTGGGAGCGGGCGGTACAGCAGTCCGGCAAGGAATGGACCATTCTGCGCCCGAACTGGTTCCAGCAGAACCTCGGCCACGGCGCCTTCACCGAGGAACTGCGGGACACCGGCCTCCTCGAGCTTCCCGCAGGCGCCCGCGCCCTCAGCTTCATCGACGTACGCGATGTCGCCGAGGCAGCCGCGGTCGCTCTCACCGAGGACGGCCACTCCGGTCGGACCTATGTCCTGACCGGGCCCGACTCACTGACCTACGCCCAGGCAACCGCGCTGCTCGGCCAAGCCGCCGGGCGGGCACTGCGATACGCAGCGCTGAGTCCCGCCGACTACGCGGACCGCCTGCGTGCAGCCGGCGCGCCCGAGTGGGCGGTGATCTGGCAACTCGGTCTCTACGAGCTGATCGACGACGGCGCGAACACCCCGGTGACCGACACGGTAGAACGCCTCACCGGACGCCCACCTCGGCGGCTCGGCGATTACGCGACCGAGTACGCCGCGGTATGGCAGACGCCATGACACCGCAAAAGCACCATCTCGTGCCGGAATTCCCGCGGCGCCTCTACAGGGCCGTGCCCGCGTGACGGAGCCCCTCCCGACAGGTCTTTGACCGCCTCGGGGAACGCTGGACTGGCTAGGGCGTTCTCTAGCGGCCCCGTTGAGGCGAGTTGAGCTGGCCCCACCAGAAGGGGCGTTCGGGGGCACTCGGGGGTTGTGGCGAGGCGAAGTGGCCCCACCTCGAGCCTTGCGGTGGAACGGTGGTTGTGGTCCGCCGAGGGTGGGTGCTGTGGATGGCCTTGTCGAAACAGGAGTTGTTCGACCGGATCCGTCGAGACAGCTGGCAGTTGAAGCTATCGATCCGGGCGTTGTCGAGGAAGTACGGCGTGCACCGTCGGCTGGTGCGCGAGGCGTTGGCCTCGCCGGTGGCCAGGCCGCGCAAGGAGCCGGTGCGGATCTCGCCACGGATGGAGCCGTACAAGAAGATGGTCGACGAATGGCTCCGGGCGGATTTTGAGGCCCCGCGCAAACAGCGGCACACGGCCAAGCGCATCGGTACGCGGTTGGAGGAGGAGTTCGGGGTCACGCTTCCGTACACCACGGTGCGGGACTTCGTCACCGCCCGCAGGCGCGGGTGGTCGCGGCGGAGGAGGCGGCGCCGGCCGAAGGTTATCTGACGCGACACAATGCGCCGGGCGCGGACGCGGAGGTCGACTTCGGGGAGGTCTGGGTCGACCTGGCCGGAGAGCGGGTGAAGTGCTTCTTGTTCGCGTTCCGGCTGGCGTATTCGGGCCGGGCGGTGCACCGGGTCTCCCGCTCCTGCGGGCAGCAGGCGTTCTTCGAGGGCCACGTCCACGCGCTGACCACGCTGGGCGGAGTGCCATGCGGGCAGGTGCGCTACGACAACCTCACCCCGGCGGTTCACAAGGTCATGTTCCGCAGCCGGCTGCGGGAGGAGAACCCGAAGTGGACGGCATTGCGGGAGTTCTATGGGTTCAACGCCTTCTACTGCGAGCCGGGACTGCGCGGGGCCCATGAGAAGGGCGGGGTGGAGGGCCAAGTCGGGTACTTCCGGCGCAACTACCTCACCCCGGTCCCGAGCGTGGCGACGCTGGAGGATCTCAACCAGCAGATCACCGTCTTCGAGGCGCGCGAGCTGGACCGCCGTATCGGATCGCGCATCCGCACGATCGGCCAGGATTTCGGGTGGGAGGCCGCCTTTCTACTGCCGCTGCCGGTGGACCCCTTCGAGACGGCGATGACCTTCCAGCCCCGGGTCGACCGCTACAGCCGGATCACAGTGAAGATGTGCTCGTACTCCGTCCCGGTCCGGTTCATCGACCGCAAGGTCACCGTCCATCTGACCGGCGACACGCTTGTCGTCTTCGACAATCGGCGCGAGATCGCCCGCCATCACCGACTGGCTGGGCGTGGTCTGGAACACCTGGTTCTGGACCACTACCTGGAGGTGCTGCTGCGCAAGCCCGGCGCCCTGGACCGCTCCGAGGCCCTGCACCAGGCCCGCCGCCAGGGCACCTTCACCGCCGAGCATGAGGCGTTCTCGGCCATGGCCAAACGGCAGCTGGGTGACAGTGAGGGCACCACCGCCCTGGTCAGGGTCCTGCTGCACCGCCATCTGCAGCATGGTGACGTCCTGGCCGGGCTTCGTGCCGCCGTCGATCTGGGCACCTGCAGCGAGGACGTCGTCGCGCTCGAGGCCCGCAAGGCCGCCCAGGCGGCCGGCCGGGCTCCTACCGTGACCGCGACATCCCCCTCCCCGGATCCGCCGGAGCACCCCGGACCGGAACTGCCGCAGGTCAGCCATCTCACCTCGCGCCGCCTGGCCCAGCCTCTGCCCGATGACGCCCGACCGCTGCCCCGTCTGGAGCAGTGGGACGAGCTGCTGCACCTTCGCCGGAAGGAATCTCCGCCATGACCACCGCACACCATGCACTGACTGCCCAGGCTTCCGACGCCGCGATCGACACGGCATGTCGGATGCTGCGACTGCCCACCATGCGGGCGCAGGCCACCGACACCATCGCCCGCGCTGAACGCGAGGGCCTCTCCTACGCCGGGTTCCTCGCCGAACTGCTGATGGCCGAGTGCGAGGACCGCGATCGCCGCCGGGCTGAACGCCGTATCCGGGCCGCCCACTTTCCCCGGGAGAAGTCGCTGCGAGAGTTCGACTACACCGCGAACCCGAACGTCACCCCGGCGGTCATCCACGGTCTCGCCTCCTGCGAGTGGATCGCCAAGGGCTACCCGCTGTGTCTGATCGGGGACTCCGGGACCGGCAAGTCACATCTGCTGATCGCCCTGGGCACCGCGGCCGCGATGGCCGGCTACCGCGTCCGCTACACCACCGCCGCTGCCCTGGTGAACGAGCTGGTCGAGGCCGCCGACGAGAAGCAGCTGGGCAAGACCATCGCCCGCTACGGACGTGTTGATCTGCTGGAAATCGACGAGCTCGGCTACCTCGAACTTGACCGCCGGGGCGCCGAGATGCTCTTCCAGGTTCTCACTGAGCGTGAGGAGAAGAACAGTATTGCGATCGCCTCCAACGAGGCGTTTACGGGCTGGAGCAAGACCTTCACCGACCCAAGGCTCTGCGCGGCGATCGTCGACCGGCTCACCTTCAACGCCACCCTCATCGAGACCGGCACCGAGTCGTATCGTCTCGCCCGCACCAGGGCCAAGAACAACGGGGTTACCTGACCGCAGTCAAACGCCTTGACCCGAGGCAGGAGTCAGACCCAGTTCGCCCACCCGAAGGTGAACAGGTATGCCCGCCGCAGCGCGTCGACCCCGCGGATGCCTCGCAGGAACATGACCGCCAGTGTCCCGAGGAACAGCACAGCAAACGCTCCGCCGATGCCGGCACCGACCGCGGCATCCGCGGCAAGGCCCACGACCACGCTCACCACGAGCACAATCCCCAGACCGAAGTGCGCGGCAGGCAGGTCGGCACGCAATACCTCTCGCGCCTGCCTACGCGCCGCCCTCATGTCGGAGCGATACCGCTCTCGTGCTGCCGCCGGATCGGCTGCGGGACCTTCAGGCCACTGCTGCACGATTCCATCCCCCTCCACGTTCGAGACCGCGCACTCCGCCGGTCCCAAATCAAGCCGCCCTGCGGAGCCATACCACGACGCCTCAGCTTCACCAATTATCCACAGGCTGGGGCCAGCTCAACTCGCCTCGACGGGGCCGTTAGAGAACGCCCTAGCCACGCTGGACCCTCTTCGTCCTGGTCGCCCTGCGTGACGACAAGCAGCGCTTCTCCGAACTACGCAGACGCGTGGAGGGCATCAGCCAGAAGATGCTCGCCGACCGTCCGTCACCTCTCACTCCGATAGCGTCCGGGCGATCGGCCGTGCTCGCGTTTGAACGCCTTGCCGAAGGCGAACTCCGAGGTGTAGCCCACCCGCTGGGCAATCACCCCCAGCGGGGCATCGGAGGCGTGCAGCAGGCGGGCGGCGACCGTCATCCGCCACCACGTCAGATACGCCGCGGGCGGGGCGCCGACCAGGGCACTGAAGCGCTGCGCGAAGGCCGAGCGGCCCAGACCCGAACGCGCACCCAGCTCGGCCACCGTCCAGGGGTGGGCCGGCTCGGCGTGGATCGCCGCCAGCGCCCGCCCGATCGCCGGGTCGGTCAACGCCGCCGCCCAGCCACCGGCCGCGGTGTGCGCCTGTTCGCTCACCCATGCACGCAGGATGTAGAGCAGCATCGCATCGATGAGCGCCGGCAGGATGCCGTCCCGGCCCGGCTGCGGCTCACCCAGTTCCTCCCCGATCAACCCCACCAGATCACGCAGCGCTCCGGTGCGTGAGCGCGTCGGCAGATGCACCACCGCGGGCAGCTCCCCCAGCAGCGGATGCCGGGTGCCGCCGAACGGATACGCGCCGCACAACAGCACCGTCCGGGCACCTGGCCCCTCGACCCTGACCCGGCCGATCAGGCCAGGCGCATCGCCCTGCACGGGTGCGAAGTCGCTCAGCGCGCTGCCCAGATCGTCGCGCAGCACATGCGCGTTGCCGTGGCGCAGCAGCACCACGTCCCCGGCACCCAACCGCAAGGGACCGGTCTTCGTCGGGCTCAGCCAGCAATTCCCCTGCAGCACTACGTGGAACGTGGCACCGGCGATCGCAGGAAACCGCAGACCCCACGGGGCGTGCAGGTCCGCACCGGCCGAGCGGGGCGCACCAGTGCGCAGTGCGCTGAGCGCATCAGCGAGAACGTCCACGCTCCCCAGCGTAACCACTCACCCGCCGGACGAGCGAACATGGCAAGCGGACAGTCAGGCATCCATCGTCCAGACCTTCGACATCCGATCCGTCTCGGTGGGCGTTCCACGAGCCTTCGCGCGCGCGTACGTTGACAGGGGCGTTGTCGGCCGTGGATCAGCTGGTCGGTGGCGTCATCGCGCAACTCGCCCCAGTAGTTGCACCGTCGTGTACGGCGGGAAGTCATGCGGCAGGTGGAGCGCCCCCGGCAGCCCTGTCTTGCCCGCATACAGGGTCGCGACGGCGATCCGCGGCCCGGCGCGGGTAATCCCTTGATCACCTGAAGGCCGGCCGGAAGACTGTCCCGGTCTGCGTCTGCGCCGTCGCCAGCGTGCGGTGAGTTCGATGTCCTGGGGAGTCACCAATGCCACAACTCGTCCCGGCAGTGCCTGCCGGCTACCGCGTACGCCCGGCGACAGCCGATGACATCAGCACCATCCATCACCTGGTCTCGGCGTGCGAGCGTGCGCTGTATGGCCGCGAGCAGACCGACCCCGGGGGCATCACCGCGGTCCTCGCCCGACCGGGGCTGGTCCCGGAGCTGGACACCCTACTGATCCACGACCCGGCGGGGCGGCTCGCCGCTCGTGCATGGGTGAACCGGCGCTCCGAGGTCGACGTCCATCCCCGGCACCGGGGCCGGGGTCTCGGCGCCGCACTCCTGGACTGGGCCGAAGTCCGCGCCCGCCAGGCAGGGAGCGAACAGATCGTCCAGACCGTGCCCGACGACGACACGGAGGCGGTGGCCCTGCTGCGCTCCCGCGGATACGAACCGATGGTGACTGAGTGGCTGCTGGAGTTCGCCATGCCCGACGAACCGGCGGTACCCGAACCGCCTGCGGGCATCACGGTCCGGCCTTTCCTCCCGGGCGACGGGCAGAGCGCCTACCAGCTCATCGAGGACGCATTCGACGAGTGGCAGCAGCGACGCGAGTCCTTCCAGGAGTGGGCGCAGCACACCATCGAACGCCCCACGTTCGCCCCCGCGATGTCCGCCTTGGCGTTCGAGGGCGGACAACTCGTCGGCGCTGCACTGTCGTTGGACCTACCGGAGGCAGGCGAGGGCTACATCGAGCAGATCGCGGTGCGCCGTGACCACCGCAACCGCGGCGTCGCTCGCCTGCTGCTGCGTCACGCATTCCGCGCGTTCCATCGGCAGGGCCGGCGGGCGTGCACCCTTGGCACTCACTCCGATACCGGCGCGCTCGCCCTGTATCTACGCGTCGGTATGAAGGTTCGACACAGCTCCACGGTCTACAGGAAGAGCCTGTGCAAGCCCTGATACGCCAGCCGTAGATCGTGATCGCCATAGTGGGTAGGCAGACTGCCGGTCTGCGCCCGGTCGCCAACCGCTCGCCCTTCGCGCCCGCTCAGGCTGGCATCCGCTACCGGTCCGGCTCGGGATCCAAGCGGTCAGGGTCTTCGCCTGGAGGGCGTCCTCACGTGCGGGGCGAACGCAGTGGATGCCGAGGACGGCCATCACGTGGACGGCATGGCGGCATCCAGAGCGGTCCGCATGTGCGGATCACCGCCATAGCCTCTTCCGCCGCGGCCCGGTGTGCCGGAGTTCCCGCGTCACGTGCGCTCTGCTCGGTCCCAGGTGACAGGCGGAGCCTGTGCGTGGATCAAGAACTCCAACCCGGTCAGGTCGTAGGCCTGACCAGGCTGACTGTCCTCGGTCAGCGCCGCTGCCGCCACGTCGGCGCGCGTGTCGATGAAGCTCAGCGCGGCATCGCCGCCGGCGCGTCGGGACCTCCTGCCGGCCAGCAGGAACGGCTGCCACCGAGGTGCGCTCAGCGGGTAGAGCGGATGAAGTTCACGATCGCGCTGGTGAACTCCACTGCGTTGTCCTTCCGAAGGTGGGCGGCGTTCGCGACGGCCGTGTGCGGCTGGCCTTGTGCGCCGGGGGTGCGCTGGGTCAGGTACGTACTGTCCCCGCCCGTCACGTGATGCTTGGCGCTGAAGTCACACAGGAAGGGCGCCTGCAGGGTCTCAAGAAGAACGCCGCACACCATGAAGGTATCGATCATCCGGGAAGGGGGCGTTGTACGCGGCGCGCACGTCGGGAGCCAGCGGGGTTGCGGTGAAATCCTCCACCACTCGGCCCGGCTCGAGGTGCTCGACGCGTTGGGTGTACTGCAGCCAGTTCGCGGCGTACTGCCAGCCGGGCCCAGGCCCTCCCGCCCTCCTGCAGCTTCGTGTTCGACACCACCTCCCGGTGGAACCGGGTCGGGTTCTCAGCGACGAGCGCAGTCCGAGCAGGCCTCCCCAGCCGTGGCACACCAACGTCACATCATCGAGCCCGAGGCGGTCGAACAGCGTCGCGCGCAGCCAGTCGACGTGGGATCGGTAGGTGCACAGGAGGCCCTGTTCTTGAAGTCCGCGATCACTTGTTC
The DNA here is from genome assembly GCF_040680895.1 of Streptomyces sp. NPDC051940. Lineage (NCBI taxonomy): Bacteria > Bacillati > Actinomycetota > Actinomycetes > Kitasatosporales > Streptomycetaceae > Streptomyces > Streptomyces sp. NPDC051940. The sequence continues at coordinate 50,643 of NZ_JBFAXR010000051.1, forward strand.
CACCAGAGCGTGCCACCGGCAATCACGCTCGATGTCCCTCAGGGAGAGCGGAGAGCGGACGAACAGTGCCCTGTGGTGTGGTCACGCGCCGAAGATCGCGCGCGGGTCGCCGGTGAGCCAGGTGTTTTCGATGCGCATCCTGTGGATGAGCCAACGGCTGCCGTCGCGGACCAGGCCGACGGCATAGGGGTTCTTCAGGAGCGCGTGAGTGTCCGGATCATCGATGAGCAAGTGCTGGGCCTCGACCAGCGCGGTGAGGCGGGCAGTGTCCCCATTGATGTTGATGCGCGGATTGGTGATCTGGTGAGTGGTGTTCACCCTCCCCGTGAACATGGTCAGGATGGTGCTGACGATGACGTGCCGCCCGCTCATCACGGGCGGCTTGCCGCCCCACCGTGCGGCGGCCGGGCGGAAGTCCAGCTCCGCGTCGGTGGTGAACGCCGAGGCGAGCAGGTCTTCGTCCTTCAGATCCTGCCCCAGAGCGAACCGGTAGAGGGCATCAGTGATCTCAGCGCGGTCGCGCAACTCGGCGACAACTGCGGCGGTGTCGCCAGGCTGTGCGGACAGGGCGAAGGGGGTCTCGGCGTGCATGCCGTCCTCCGGTTGCTGGGTGACTTCGTGCTTTTCCACATCACCCACTCTGCGGCCGTACGAGCTGCCGACCAAGGTCCGCCTGTGAAATGATCGTGAACCCAGGCTTAACGATGGGAGGTCGGGGGTGATCGAGCGGTACGAGGTCGAAGCGTTCCTCACGCTCGCGGAGGAGCTGCACTTCGGCCGCGCTGCCGCGAAGCTGCACGTGTCCACCGCCCGCGTCAGCCAGACCATCCGGAAGCTGGAGCGGAAGGTGGGCGTGCCGCTGTTCCACCGAACCAGCCGTCGCGTTTCGCTCACCAAGGTGGGGCAGCAGCTCCTCGACGACCTCCTCCCCGCGTGGGACGGCGTAGGTGCTGCGGTACAGCACGCGATGGAGACGGGGCGCGGCTTGTCCGGCGCCCTGCATGTCGGCTTCGTTAGCGCCGCCGCCGCGGAGCTCCTGGCCGGCGTGATGCAGGTCTTCCGCGAACACGCGCCCGACTGCGAGGTGCGCATCCGAGAAGCGCAAGCCGACCAGATGCTGCGATGGGTTCGTTCGGGAGAGGTCGACGTCGGGCTCACACCCCTGCCCATTGACGACCCCGATCTGGCCCATGGCTCGGTCCTGGTGCGCGAGGCGCGGATGCTCGCGGTTCCCGTCGGTCATCCCTTCGCCCGCCGCGGCAGCGTCCTGGTCACTGATTTGACGCGCGTTCCCCTGGTACGGCTTCCGGGTCACACGGCAGCCCCACCCGGGCAGTCCGATAGCACTCCCGCCACAGATCCGACGGCCGGGACATTCCAGGAGGCACTCACCCTCGTCGGCGCCGGACAAGGCGCCCTTCCCGCTGGCGCCCACGCCCGCCGCTACTACGCGCGCCCCGACATCGCCTACATACCCATCAGCGACGCACCCCCGCTGGAATGGGTCCTGGTCTGGCCGGAAGGCGAATACACCGCCCGCGTCCGCACCTTCGTGGAGGCAGCTGACAGCTTGATCCACGGCCAGGCATAGCACAGCAAATGCCGTGGTACACCCCAATCAACTTCGGCGTGGCCCGGTGGTGACCTCCGTCGCCTCGAAGGGGCGCTCCGGCCGCGGGGCGACATTTTGCGCACATTGCGATCGGTAGGGTGCGCGAGGTCGACCGTGCCGTCGACGACCGCGGGTGCTGCCAGATAGCGGGGCAACACGGATCACCCGTCGCGGACACCTCCGCAGGTCGCGCACCAGCAGGACCGCGGGCTTCGCTGATGTCACATCCGCAGCAGCGGCATCCGTCGTACCGGCGACAGAGCACCACCGAAGCTGGCGGACGCCGATCGTGGACGCCGCTTCCCCTGTAGGAGCCCCACATGCAGGTTTTCGTCACCGGTGCCACCGGCGCGGTCGGCAGCCAGCTCGTGCCCGCAGCTCATCGAGGCCGGAAACTCGGTCGTCGCGGCGACCACCTCCGAGGCCAAGACCGCCCGGCTGCGCGACGCGGGGGCGACCGCGGTCGTGCTGGACGTGCTCGACGCCGCCGCGGTACGGGCGTGGTGGAGCGCTACCGGCCGGAAGACCGTCGCCGCGATCCTGCACCTGGAGGAGGCGGTGGCCGCGGCACGCGGCCCATGAACGTCCGCCGCTGGGTGGGCCGTCTGCTCGCGGGCGAGTTCATCGCCATGGCCTCGACGCAGATCCGCGGCGCCTCGAATGCGAAGGCGCAGAAGGGTCTCGGCTGGACGCCGCGGTACGCCTCGTGGCGCCAGGGCTTCACGGCGATGATGCGGCGGTGACCCGCGGACGTGAGATCGCCCAACCCGGTCATGCGGCACCCTGGTGGACTGCGCACCGCCCGCCAGATGCAACGGTCGGGACGGTCACGGGTGAACCGCTGCGGGATCGGTGGAAGCTCTCTACGTTGGCTCCAGCCACCGGTGTTGGGGCTGGTGTTGAGCGTAGTGGATGGTCTCCTGCTCGTGGGGCGGGAGGAAGTGCGGGGAAGCGCCCATACGCTTGCGAGGCCTTTGGTGGAGGCAATTCTCATGGTCGAAAGCCCTGCTGCGCCACGTTGGAAAGACTTCACGTTGTCCAAAAGCCGCCCAGTGTCGCGTCGTAGGGATGTGGGCCGTGCATCGTGGAGGAGTACGGCCGTCGGACGAGGCAGGGAGATGCGATGCCCCAGTACATGCTGCTGTTGTACGCACCGGACGCAGGCGAGGCCGGGGCCCGGGACCGGTGGGACGAGCTGCCGCTGTGGCAAGAGGTGACGGAGAGTCTTCGGGAGGCCGGGGTGCTGGTCGCCAACGCCCCCCTGCACCCAGCGAGCAGCGCGACGACCGTGCGTGTACGAGGTGGCGGGGCCGAGCTCACCGACGGGCCGTTCGCGACGACCAAGGAGATCCTCGCCGGCTACTACCTCCTTGACTGCGTCGACCTCGACGAGGCCCTGCGGCACGCCGCGCGGCTGCCCATGGCCCGGTACGGCTGCGTCGAGGTGCGGCCGGTCATGGACGCCGACGCGATCCGGCGGGCGGTCGCGTCGCAGTGAGCGGTCGGGATCCGGGCAGCGGTCCGGGCGATGGGATCAACCGAGCCGGCTTGGCCGACCACGACCTGGCCGCCGCGGCCGTCACGCGGGCCTTCCGCGACGAACGCGCAGCCGTCCTGGCAACGCTCATCCGGCAGGTCGGCGACTTCCAACTCGCCGAGGACGCCGTGCAGGACGCCTTCGCCGCGGCCCTCACCGCGTGGCGCCGTGACGGCGTCCCGCACCGGCCCGGGGCGTGGCTGACGGTCACCGCCCGCCGCCGCGCCATCGACCGCCTGCGCCGCAACCGCTCGCTCGCCGACCGGGCCGCACGCCTCGCGGAGCTTACCGGCCCGCACGAGGCGGAACCCGCATCCGAGCCGGGCGGACTCGAAGACGACCGGCTGCGGCTGATCTTCACGTGCTGCCACCCCGCGCTGGACCCGCCGGCCCAGGTGGCGCTCACGTTGCGCACTCTCGGTGGCCTCACGACCGGCGAGATCGCCCGCGCGTTCCTGGTCGCGGAGGCCACCATGGGCAAACGGATCGTCCGCGCCAAACGCAAGATCGCCGACGCGCACATCCGCTACCGCATCCCCGATGACGACGAGCTTCCGGAGCGCCTGCGCGGGGTGCTGCGCGTCGTCTATCTGATCTTCAACGAAGGCTATGCGGCCGGGTCCGGCGAGCGGCTGGTACGCGACGAGCTGTGCGACGAGGCCGTCCGGCTGGGTCGGCTGCTCGCCGAGCTGATGCCCGCCGAGAGCGAGGTCTGGGGGCTGCTCGCGCTGATGCTGCTGACCGACGCACGCCGCGCGGCCCGGGTGGACGAGCGTGGAGGCTTCGTCGCCCTGTCCGACCAGGACCGCGCCCGATGGGATCGGACCCGCATCCACGAGGGCCTGCGGGCGCTGCGGCGGGCGAAGGAGCCCGGCCCCTACCGCATTCAGGCGGCGATCACCGCGCTGCACCTGGTCCAGCCGACGGACTGGGCCCGCATCGCCGGGCTGTACGACGCCCTGCGCACGCTCGCGCCGTCGCCGGTGGTCGAGGTCAACCACGCGGCGGCCGTCGGATTCGCCCGCGGCGCCGAGGCCGGTCTGGCGCTGCTGCGGCCCCTGCTGGCCGATCCCGCCCTGGAGCGCTACCAGCCGCTGTACGCCGCCCACGCCGAACTGCTCGCCCGCGCCGGCGATCGCAGCGGTGCCGCGAGCGCGTACCGGCGCGCCATCGCAGTCTCCGCCAACTCCGTCGAGCACGCCGAGCTGCAGCGGCGCCTCGCAGCGCTGCAGCTCGGCTGACCAGCCGCCGTAGCGACAAAAGCAGTTCCCGCAGACGTGTCCAAAGCGACCGGAGTGCCGCGACGTAGGGGTGAGGCCGCAGCGCCTCGGCGGGCTCCGTGCCCGCCGACCCCCTAGGGAAGAGGACACGATGAGTTCACAGCCACCCCTGCCCCGCGCACTCGCCGAGCAGGAGCGCGCCGTCCGCGAGGTCTTCGACGAGGTGTCGAAGGCCTGGACCGATAACGACGCGGCAGCGTTCGCCGCGAACTACGCCGAGGATGCCACCGCAACGCTGCCGGGCTTCCACCTCCGCAGCAGCGCCGGAATCCAGGCCGCCATGGCGGTCGCCTTCGCCGGGGAGCTCGAGGGCTCCCGGCGCCTCCACGAGATCCGGCAGATCCGGTTCCTCGACGACCTGACGGCCATCGCGACCAGCCGCAGCGGCACCCAGCCGGCCGGCGAACCAGGCGTGGACGCCTGGTCGATGGCGACTTGGGTGCTGTCCCGGCACACCGGACGCTGGCTCATCGAGGCCTACCACGACTGCCCCGCGGCCTGAGGAGGCATCACATGTCACAGCTCACCGGAAAAGTAGCCCTCGTGACGGGCGGCAGCCGCGGCATCGGTGCGGCCATCGCCCGCCGACTCGCCCACGACGGCGCGGAGGTGGCCCTCACCTACACGCGCTCCGAGGACAAGGCGCGGGCCGTGGCCCGGCAGATCACCGCGGACGGCGGGAAGGCCCTGGTCATCCGGGCCGACAGCGCCGATCCCGACGCCGTCACCGACGCCGTCGACCGGACCGCCCGGGAGCTCGGCGGACTCGACATCCTGATCAACAACGCCGGCATCTTCACCGGCGGCCCGCTCGATGAGGCCACGGTCAAGGACCTCGACGAGATCTTTGCCATCGACGTACGCGCGGTCTTCCTCGCCTCCCAGGCTGCCGCCCGCCACCTGCCGACAGGCGGCCGCATCATCACGATCGGCAGCGCCCTGACCGAGCGGGTGCCGGCGGAGGGCATGACCCTGTACGCGATGTGCAAGGCAGCGTTGTCCGGCCTCACTCGCGGCCTGGCGCGCGACCTGGGCCCAAGGGGGATCAACGTCACCCTGGTCAACGGTGGCCTGATCGACACCGACATGAACCCGGCCAACGGCCCCACCGCGGACCTCTTCAGCAGCATCACGGCCCTCGGCCGCTACGGCACCCCCGACGAGCTTGCCGCCACAGTGGCCCACCTCGCGGGCGACGGCGGACGCTACATCACCGGAACGGCCATCACGGTGGACGGAGGGTTCGCAGCCTGACGCGGAGGGCATCGCGCCCCTGCCCGCTCCCGCACTGCGGG
>NZ_JBFAXR010000052.1:0-55658 GCF_040680895.1 Streptomyces sp. NPDC051940
TACTGCACACTCTTTCCCTCCCCGACGCACTTCCGATCTCCGCTGCGCTCCGCCGAGGGATGCCACTGGGTGGGCCGGTGGGGCCGGCCCGGCTCCGCTGCGCTCCGCCGGCAAAAGCGCCCCGTGCCAGCGTGACCGGCCCCCTTCCCAGCCCGTCCGGCGTTTGAGGACTTCGGGCGAAGCCCGAAACGCGTCAGCCGACGCAACCGGCGCCCTTCCAGCCCGTCCGGCGCTTGAGGACTGAGGCGCGAAGCGCCGAACCGCGCCGCAGGCGCCAGCGCAAACCGCACGATGCAGCGTGAGCGCAGCACCACATCAGCCCGTCCGGCGTTTGAGGACGAGGCGCGCAGCGCCGACCGCGCCGCAGGCGCCCGCGGGACCCGAGCCGATTAGCGCGACCGGCACCGAATCCAGCCCGTCCGGCGCTTGAGGACGAGGCGCGCAGCGCCGATCCGCGTCAGCCGGCGCAAAGGCGACCCCCAAGCCCACCCGGGGGTCCGGGGGCGGAGCCCCCGGGCAGGGCGAGGAACCCCGGGGCTTCAGCCCCGGAACGCGTCGAGACCCGTCAGCGCCTTGCCCAGAACAAGCTGATGCATCTCGACCGTCCCCTCATACGTGAGCACGGATTCGAGGTTCGTCGCATGCCGCATCACCGGATACTCCAGCGAAATCCCGTTCGCCCCGAGAATCGTGCGCGCGGTGCGGCAGATCTCGATCGCCTCGCGCACATTGTTGAGCTTTCCGAAGCTCACCTGCTCCGGCCGCAGCCGCCCCGCGTCCATCCGGACCCCGAGGTGATGCGCCAGCAAAAGCCCCTTGTGTAGTTCGACGGCCATGTCCGCCAGCTTCGCCTGCGTGAGCTGGAAGCCGCCGATCGGCCGGTCGAACTGCTCCCGCGTCTTCGCGTACGACAGCGCCGACTCGAACGACGCACGCGCCGCCCCCATCGCGCCCCACACGATCCCGTACCGGGCGTGCGTCAGGCAGCTGAGCGGCCCCTTCAGCCCGGTGACCCCGGGCAGCACCGCGTCGGAAGGGAGCCGTACGTCGTCGAGCACCAGCTCGCTCGTCACGGACGCCCGCAGCGACCACTTGTGCTTGATCTCCGGCGCCGAGAACCCCGTCGCGTCCGTGGGGACGGCGAAGCCCCGGATGCCCTCGTCCGTCTGCGCCCAGACCACCGCGACCCCGGCCACTGACCCGTTGGTGATCCACATCTTGCGCCCGTTCAGGACCCAGTCGGACCCGTCCCGCTTGGCGTACGTCCGCATGCCCGCCGGATCGGACCCGTGGTCGGGCTCGGTCAGCCCGAAGCACCCGATGACCTCGCCGGCGGCCATCCGCGGCAGCCACGCCTGCTTCTGCTCCTCGGATCCGAAGCGGTGGACGGCGTACATCGCGAGCGACCCCTGGACGGACACCAGCGACCGGATGCCCGAGTCGGCGGCCTCCAGCTCCAGGCAGGCGAGCCCGTACTGCACCGCCGACGCGCCCGCGCAGCCGTAGCCCTCCAGGGACATGCCGAGCGCTCCCAGTGAGCCCAGCTCACGCGCCAGCTCGCGGATCGGCGGCAGCGACCCGCTCTCGTACCAGTCGGCGATCTCGGGCAGCACCCGCCGTGCCGCCCAGGACCGGACGGTGTCGCGCACCGCCAGGTCCTCGGGGCTCAGCAGATCGTCAATCCCGAGCGGATCGCTGGGATCGAACGGCGGCATAGGGCCGCGCTGGGTGCGGGACGGTGTGCTGGACATCGGGGGCGTCCTCCGGATGACGTTCGCGGCTCAGCTGCTGCGGGGGCTTCAGCAGCGGCTGCGCAGCCGGCTGCGGCACCGGTGCCGGCTGCTGCGCAGCCGACGCTACGTCCGGGTAATCCCCCGCGTCCAGGCGCCCCCGCCGCCCGTCCGCCGCATCGTGACCGGCGCCACACTCCATCGTCCGCGGCAGCCGCAGCGCGGCCAGCGCGCCGAGCAGCAGCAGGCCCGCGCTGACGACGAGGGTGACGTGCATGCCGTGCACGAACGCGTCGCGCGCCGCGTGGCGCAGCGCCTCTCCGCGGTGGCCGCCGAGCTCCGTGGCCACCTCGTACGCCTCGCCCAGGGAGTTGCCGGCGGCCCGGCCGGACGCGGAGGGCACGCCGGGGACGTCGCTGACGCCGGGCCGGTAGACGGCGTTCATCACGCTGCCCAGCAGCGCGATGCCGATGCCCGCGCCGAGCTGGTAGGAGGTCTCGCCGATGGCGGCGGCGCCGCCCGCCTGCTCGGCGGGGGCCTCGCTGAGCATCGACTCGTACGCGCCGAAGAGCGTCATCTCCAGCCCGAAGCCCAGCAGCACGAAACCGGTCGTGAGCACCGCGGGCTGGTCCTGCTGGCCCATGACGATCAGCCCGAGCACCGCCACCGCGGTGAGCACGAAGCCGAGCGCGACCATGACGCGCGGCCCGAAGCGCCGCAGCATCCGTGCGCCCAGCAGCCCGGCGGTGATGGCGGCGAAGGTGAGCGGGATCAGCCGGACCCCGGTCTCCAGCGGGGTGAAGCCGAGCACCAGCTGCAGATACTGCACGGCGATCAGCTGCAGCCCCACCAGCGCCAGCATGGCCAGCACGATGCAGCCGACCGAGATGCCGAAGGCCCGCCGGCGCATCACCCGCAGGTCGACCAGCGGATACGTACGGCGCCGCTGCCGGCGTACGAAGAGCACGAGCAGCGCGCCGCCTCCCACCGCGGACGCCGCCACCGGCGCGTGCAGGACCCGCTCGCCCGCTCCGACCGCCTTCACGGCGTACACCACGCCGAACAGGCCGAAGGCCGCCATCAGGGCGCCCAGGACGTCCCAGGGCCCGTGGCCGCCCTCGACGGACTCCGGCAGCAGCCAGCGGCCCACCGGGACCGCGATGACCATGAGCGGGATGTTGACGATGAAGACCGAGCCCCACCAGAAGTGCTCGACCAGGAACCCGCCGAGCAGCGGCCCGATGGCCGCGCCGACGGCGGCCGTGGCGCTCCACACGCCGATGGCGACCGCGCGCTCGCGCCGGTCGGGGAACACGTGGCGCAGGATCGACAGCGTGGCCGGCATGATCATCGCCCCGCCGACGCCGAGGAGGGCGCGGGCGGCGATGAGCACGTTCGGATCGTGGGCGGAGGCCGCGAGTGCGGAGGCGACACCGAACAGGGCGTATCCGAGCAGCAGCACCCTTCTGCGGCCGACGCGGTCGCCGAGGGTGCCGAAGAGGATGAGGAGCGACGCGGCGACGAGCGGGTAGGCGTCGACGATCCAGAGCAGGGCCGTGGAGCTGGGCCGCAGATCCTCCGTGAGGGAGGGCACGGCCACGTGCAGCACGGTCGCGTCGAGGGCGACGAGCAGCAGGCTGGAGCAGAGCACGACCAGCACCGTCCAGCGGCCGGCGCCGCCGTCTCTGGTGGTACGCGCTCTCGCAGACACGCGCCCCGGCTGAAGCACGGCCGTGGTCGTCCCTGCCATCAACGCACCTCCAGCGCGGAACCTGGCCCTTCGCGAGACGTCAGAGTACGCGAGTCGCGGCTGCTGTCGCGGGGTCCGGTCCGAGTTGAGGCAAACCTCCCACGTTCTGTGACTGTGCGTGGAGAACCCGTCACCGGGTACTGGGGAACGGTCAGTTGATCGATCAACACACACGCGCCCGGATCCGGCGAACGAACCTCGACTCTGCGGCGAATCCAGGATTAACATCTGTAAGAAGGAAATAAAAATGGATGGTGAATGGCGCGCGCACTTCCGGAAAGCCCCGGCAGAAAGTCCTCAAAACCGCAGGCCCGAAGCCCCGATTGAGACGGACTCCACATCACATAGGCATTACAAACCGGGCGCTCGTGCCAATCCACCCCACGCCAACCTGTAGCGTCGATTCCGTGCGTACCGAAGAGAAGACCGCTGCCGTGGAGGAGCAGGCCGCCCGCCCGGCGGGCCGGCCGCGCCCTCCGCGCATGACCCGGGCCCGGCTGTGGCTCCTCGGGTCGACCGCGGCGGTGTACGTGGCGATCGTGGTCGGCGTGCTCAGCACGTCCTGGCTGGTACGGCTGGACTGGCAGCTGATGCTGTTCCGCCCGTACAAGCAGTGGCCCGAGGTGCACGCCTTCCTCGACTACTTCGTGGTGCTCGGCCAGCGCGGCCCGACCGCGCTGGCCGTTCTGTGCTGGCTCGGCTACTGCGCGTGGCGCCAGCACTCCCTGCGCCCGGTCCTCGTCCTCGGCACGGCGCTGCTGCTGCTGAACCTCACGGTGGGCGCCGCGAAGATCGGCATGGGGCGGCTCGGCCCGCACTACGCCACCCAGATAGGGTCGAACGAGATGTGGCTCGGCGGCGATATATTTCCCTCCGGTCACACCGCCAACGCCGTGGTCACCTGGGGCGTGCTGGCCTATGTGGCGGCGACGCCGGTGGCCCGCCGCATCGCCTCCGTCATCTCCGCCCTGGTCTCGCTGGGCGTCGGCCTCACCACGGTCTATCTGGGCACCCACTGGATCAGCGACGTGCTGCTCGGCTGGGCCGCCGGTCTGCTGATCCTGCTGGCCCTGCCCTGGTTCGAGCCGTGGATGCACAGGGCCGAGGACCTGCTGCCCGCCCTCTGGCGCCGGCTGCGCTCGTCGCTGCGTCCGGTGCCCGCGCCGGCGCTGCAGCCGCTCTCCACCCGGGTGGCGATCATCTCCCAGCGCGCCGGCGTCGGGGCCCCGCAGGCCGCGTTCGGCCCCGGCGAGAACCCGCTGCCGGAGATGGCAGGGGTGGGCGCCCGCCCCGCGGGTCCGCCCGCGCTGGAACGGAGCCGGGAGCTCGGCGAGGGCTGGCCGCACCACCCCGCCCGGCCGCACATCGCGCGGCACGAGCGCACGCCGGTCACCCCGACCGGTCCGCGCCGCCCCCCGTACCCGGACCGCTCCCCACGCCCGCAGACGCGCGCCGCGGGCGGCCCGACGGCGTAACGGGGTACGCACAGGCAGGCACAGGGCCCCGGCCCTCCGCGAGGAGGACCGGGGCCCTTCGTCGTCGGACGCCGCGCGCTCAGCCCTGCCAGCAGCGCTTGACCGTGCCGTCCTCGACCTCGAGGTTCAGCCGGCCGCCCAGGTACTCCATGGTGATGATCGCCCCCGGCGGCAGGGTGCGGACGGGGGACCAGCCGCGTTCGCGCGCCCGGCGCTCCGCGGTGTCGGCGTCGAGGCCGAGGTACGACGCGAGGTCGTCGACGGGCTCGGCGGGCGGGTTCGGTACGGGTGCCATGCCCCCACGCTAGACCCCCGCTGATCGCCCGGGAAGGCACGGACCGGGCATACGGGCGTCCCGGCCCCGTCCGCACCAGGTCACACTTGGGTCACAACCGCCGCCGCACGGTTGACGCGTGCCCGATCCGCGGAATGTGCGCGTCCGCCGAATTCCCGGAACAGCCCCTGGAAAGCGTCGAATCGGGCCGGTTCACACACCCCGAACGGTCGCCCCGCTCATCGGATTTTCCCTTCGAATTACTCCGCGAATCACCCTTGGAATACCTTTCCGAATACCACCCCGGCGACCCTCGCGAAGATCACGCAACTGCCTTTCCATTCCCGGCCCTTACAAGATCCTTACAATAACCGCACAACCGAACGGCAACCTTCTGCCCGGAACCTCGCGACGCACCCTCGCGCATCAGGGGTCGACGCGAGCATCATGTCGCATGCGACGCAGGTGACAGCCCGGCCCGCGAGACGGCTGAGAGGGGATCACGGGATGGGGACGACGCACGCGGTGGCGACAGATGTGGCCCTGCCCCGGTCACAACGCCAGGGCCACGTCCTGGTGGACTGGCTGACCACCACCGACCACAAGAAGATCGGGCATCTCTATCTCATCGCCTCGTTCCTGTTCTTCCTCTTCGGCGGGGTGCTCGCGCTGCTGATGCGAGCGGAGCTGGCCCGGCCGGGGCTGCAGGTGATGAGCAACGACCAGTTCAACCAGGCGTTCACCATGCACGGCACGATCATGCTGCTGCTCTTCGCGACGCCGACCTTCGCCGGGTTCGCGAACGAGATCATGCCGCTGCAGATCGGCTCGCCGGACGTGGCGTTCCCCCGGCTGAACATGCTGTCGTTCTGGCTGTTCCTGTTCGGCGGCCTGATCGTGGCCTCCAGCTACATCGTGCCCGGCGGGCCGGCGGCGTTCGGCTGGTTCGCGTACGCCCCGCTCAACAGCCAGGTGCGCTCGCCCGGCATCGGGCCCGATATGTGGATCATGGGGCTGGCGCTGGCCGGCTTCGGCACCATCCTCGGCGCGGTCAACTTCCTGACGACGATCATCGGGATGCGCGCGCCGGGCATGACGATGTTCCGGATGCCGATCTTCACCTGGAACACCCTGTTCACGTCGATCCTCATCCTGATGGCGTTCCCGGTGCTGGCCGCGGCGCTGCTGTGCCTGGAGTCCGACCGCGCCTTCGGCTCGCACATCTTCGACAGCGCGAACGGCGGGGCGCTGCTGTGGCAGCACCTCTTCTGGTTCTTCGGCCATCCCGAGGTCTACATCATCGCGCTGCCGTTCTTCGGGATCATCAGCGAGATCATCCCGGCCTTCTCGCGCAAGCCCATCTTCGGGTACATCATGCTGGTCGGCGCGACCATGGCGATCACGGGGCTGTCGGTGGTGGTCTGGGCGCACCACATGTTCGTCACGGGGGCGGTGCTGCTGCCCTTCTTCTCGTTCATGTCGTTCCTGATCGCGGTGCCCACCGGGGTGAAGTTCTTCAACTGGATCGGCACGATGATGAAGGGCTCGCTGTCCTTCGAGACCCCGATGCTGTGGTCCGTCGGCTTCCTGGTCACCTTCCTCTTCGGCGGGCTGACGGGCGTGCTGCTGGCCTCGCCGCCGATCGACTTCCACGTCTCCGACACGTACTTCGTGGTCGCCCACTTCCACTACGTCGTCTTCGGCACGGTCGTCTTCGCGACGTTCGCGGGCTTCTACTTCTGGTGGCCGAAGTTCACCGGGAAGATGCTGGACGAGCGGCTCGGGCGGATCCACTTCTGGACGCTCTTCGTGGGCTTCCACACCACGTTCCTCGTCCAGCACTGGCTGGGCGCGGAGGGCATGCCGCGCCGGTACGCGGACTATCTCGCCGCGGACGGCTTCACCGCGCTCAACACCGTCTCGTCCATCGGGGCGTTCCTGCTGGGGCTGTCGACCCTGCCGTTCCTCTACAACGTCTGGAAGACGACGCGCGAGGGCGTGAAGGTCGAGGTCGACGACCCGTGGGGGTACGGGCGGTCGCTGGAGTGGGCGACGTCGTGCCCGCCGCCGCGGCACAACTTCGTCACCCTGCCCAAGATCCGCTCCGAGTCGCCGGCGTTCGACCTGCACCATCCGTACGCGGCGTACGACGACACGGGCGGCGGTACGCCGGAGCTCACGCCGGGCGAGGAGCCTGCGAGCGCCCCAGAGCCCGGGACAGCCGCCCCTCCATCGCCCTGATGTGCTCGATCAGCTCGGGCGGGTCGACGACCTCGAAGTCGTAGCCGGTCATCAGCAGATGGATGACCATCACCCGCGGGCCGTTCGTCCCGGTGCGCAGCAGGCAGCTGCCGTCGTCCACGGCCTCGAGCACGCCGGCGGACGGTGAGATGGTCGCCGCCGCCTCCTCGAGCGGTACGAGGAGGCGGACGGTGGCCTGGTCGCTGTACGCCGCGGTGGACACCCCGCGGGAGACGTACGCGGCGAGGTCCGCGGCGGGCGGGTCGCGCGGGGGGACGCGGGGGCCGTGCGGGGGCCTCGGCTCGATGCGGTCGGCGCGGAAGGTGCGCCAGTCCTCGCGGGCGGTGTCCCAGGCGACGAGGTACCAGCGGTTGCGGGAGCAGACGAGGCGGTGCGGCTCGACGGTGCGGCGGGACGGGGTGCCGTCGTGGCCGGCGTACTCGAAGCGCAGGATCTCGCTGTCGCGGCAGGCGCTCGCGAGCTCCGTGAGCACGCCGGGGTCGACGGTGGGGCCGCCGCCGGCGCCGGTCATCGGCACGGTGAACGAGCTGAGCGTGCTCACCCGCCTGCGCAGCCGGCCGGGCAGCACCTGCTCCAGCTTGGCCAGCGCCCGCACCGACGTCTCCTCGATCCCCTCGATCCCGCCGCCCGCGGCCCGCCGCAGCCCCACGGCCACGGCGACGGCCTCCTCGTCGTCGAGCAGCAGCGGCGGCATCTGCGCCCCGGCGCCGAGCTGGTACCCCCCGGCGACCCCGGTTGAGGAGTTGACGGGATACCCCAGCTCCCGCAGCCGGTCCACGTCCCGCCGCACGGTCCGCGCACTCACCCCCAGCCGCCCGGCCAGATCGGCCCCGGACCACTCCCGGTGGGCCTGCAGCAGGGACAACAGCTTCAACAGTCGCGCGGAGGTCTCCAACATGCCCGCATCCTCCCCACCATTGCGGCCAACGCCTGTCCTCGATGCGATCGTAGTAGCGCTCAGCCCTCCCACACCACGACGACCTGCCCCTCCGCCGCGGCATCGGCGTAGAAGCCCCGCACCCGCCGGAGCGCGTCCCCGAGACAGCACCGCAGGTCCCCGTCGGGTGCGGACGGCGCCATGCGGCGGCAGCGGTCCAGGTACTCCGGGGTGAGCCGGGCGAGTTGCCGGGTGACCGCCATGGCCGCGGCATCCCCCGCCCGAGGCGGTCGAGGACAGCGGATTACGGGCGGTAGCCCAGGTAGGGCACCGTGAAGCAGTTCTCGTTCATGTCGCCCTGGGTGGTCCAGCCTCCCTTGCCCGAGGACGCGGCGTCCTGCCAACGGGCCACCGACACACACGCGTCGCGCGTCCGCGGCGGGGCCGGGAGGGACTCGAAGCGGGTGGGGAGGAGGAGGCCGGAGGCGTCGTACGGGGTGGAGCGGTTCATGAAGGTCTCGACGCAGGCGCGCGTGAGCGCGTCCCCGCAGGACGCCGCCGCGTCCGCGAACCACATCGCCGCCGCCCAGCCCTCCAGCTGCCACTGCGAGCGCGTGTCCGTCTCGGCGTAACGGTCCATCCCCCGCCGGAAGTCGGCGACCGCGGGATGGTCCGCGTCGGCGTAGTTGCGGCTGGAGCCCGTCACCCACAGGGTGTTGCGGCAGTCGGGGACGCCCGCGTACTCCTTGCGCACCTGCGACGACCAGTTCTGCACGTTCGTGACCTTCGCGGTCACCCGCACCCCCGCCGACTCCATCGCCTCGCAGAGCCGCACATTGCCGTTCGTGTCCATCGCGTCGAAGACGAGGTCCACGTCCCGCGCCTTCAGATCGGCCGCCACGGCCCGGAAGTTGGGGAGCGCGAAGTCCACCTGCTCCGTGACGACCCGGTACCCCTCCGCCTTCAGCCCGGCGGCCACCAGCCGCGCGTACGAGGCGGAGGACGCCTGGTTGTACGACACGACCGCCGCGGTGCGCGCCCCCTGCTCCTCCTTGAAGTAGCGGTAGACCTCCGTCCCCCCGTACAGCTTCCCGCCCCACCCCGGCGTGCCCTCGCGCGGCGCCAGGCTGCCGTAGATCGAGTACAGGTGCGGATACGTGTCGTACGCGGCGCCGATCGGCTGCCCGCCGATGTCGGGCACCCCCGCGTCGCTGACCTGTCGCGCCCCCGCGTAGTCGAGCGAGGTCGTGGCGACCAGCGCGAAGACCTTCTCCTGGCCGACGAGTCTGCGCACGCAGTCGCTGTTGCCCACCCCCGCGCCCTGGTCGTCGCAGGTGACGACCTCCACCGGCCGGCCGCCGATGCCCCCGTGGTCGTTGAGCCACGCGAAGTACGCGCGGGCCCCGTCCCGCGGCCCGGTGAACGCCGTCGCGCCGATCGGGCTGGTGGCGCTGGCGATGATGCCGACCTTCACCGGCTCACCGCGCGCCGCGGACGCGGACCCGGACGCGTCGGGGAGCGGCGAGCGCTCGGTGAAGTCCCGCTCCGGCAGCCTGCTCCCGCAGGCCGTGCCGAGTATCAGCACGGCCGCGGCGAGCAGGGCCGCCGCCGGTGTGCGGCGGCCGCTCATGAGTCCGTCATGAAGTGCAGCCCGGCCCCGGAGTCCCGCTGAGGCCGACCAGCCCGCAGAGCGTCACCTTGGACACCTTCCAGGTGCCGTCCTCCAGTACCGCCGTACCCGCGCCGTTGGGCAGCACGGTGGCGCCGCCGACGGCCAGCGAGTAGCTCACGGCCGCCTCGGTGGGCGAGGAGAACGACACACCGGTGACCTTCACCTCCACTCCCTTGGCCTGCTCACTGCCGGCGAACTGCTGCATGAGCGGGCGCATCTCCTCGCCGCCCTCCAGCAGGCCCGCCTTCTTGTCCAGCGGGACCTTCGGGTTGAAGAAGTCCTCGAAGTTCTTCGTGATCTCCGCCTGCGCCGCCGCCGGATCGGCCGGCTCGCCGCCGCCCGTGGGGCTGGGGCTCGCCGTATCGGTCGGCGACGGCGCGGCGGTGGTCGTCTCCGCCGTCGGTGACGGCGTCTTCGTGCCGTCTCCGTCGCCGCCGTCGTCCGAGCACGCCGTGACGCTCGCCGCGAGCGCCAGCACCAGTCCCGCCGTCAGCGCGGCAGCCCGCGCCCGTCTTCCCCCTCTGGGCATCCGTCTCACCTCTCGCGTAGAACAACTGCCCTTACCAAGCCATACACGGCATAGTGCATCCGTGCGGCCCGTATTCCCATAGCTGACACACGGGACGAAGTGGGAAGCCGCGACATGTCCACCGACGGGTCCAGGGGGCAGAATGCCGCGAGTGAGATTCCGAGAGAGCTCCGCGGTCCGCACCCTCGCCCTGCGCTGGGGCGGCTGGGTGGCGCTGGCGGTCGGCGCGGTCCTGTGCGTGATCGGCTGGTACGGCATCTCCGGCGAGCGTTTCGCCGAACGCCAGCTCCCCTATCTGGCCTCCTCGACCATCCCCGGCGCCGCCCTCATCGTCGCCGCGGCGGTGCTGCTCGCCCGCGGCGACCAGGGCCTCGCGGCCACCCGGGTGGAGGAGTTGTACGCGGCGCTCACCGCGTCCGGGCCCGAGCCGGCCGCCGGCGGCGGCGCGCCGCGCACGGCCGTCGCCGAGGCGCCCTTCCTCGCGGTGCCGGGCGGCACGCTCTACCACCGCGCGGACTGCCCGCTGGTCGGCGGGAAGGCCGACGCGACGCCCGTGGACGGGGAACCGTCCGGGCTGTCCCCCTGCCCGGTCTGCGAGCCGGCCGCCTGAGATGTCGTCGCTGACGTACGACCTGACGCTGGCCGGTCTGGCGGTGGGCAGCGCGGCGGCGCTCACCGCGATCGGTCTGATCGTGACCTACCGGGCGACGGGCGTGCTCAACTTCGCCCACGGCGCGGTCGCGATGGTCACGGCGTACGCCATGTGGCAGCTGCGCGTGGGCTGGGGCTGGCCGCTGCCCGCCGCGGCGGCGCTGTGCCTGCTGGTGGTCGCTCCGGGCATCGGGCTGCTGCTGGGGCGGTTCGTGTTCCGGCCGCTGTCGCTGCTGCGGGACCGCGGCGGCAGCGGCGGGGCGCAGTCGCTCGTCGCCTCGCTGGGCGTGTTCGTGCTGCTGGTCGGCGGGGCGGGGCTGGTGTGGGGGACGGGGGCGAAGACCGACGCGCCGAAGATCCTGCCGGACGATCCGTGGGTCCAGCTCGCCACGGTCGCGGCGCTCGCGGCCGCCGTCGCGGCGGTGACGCGGTGGACGCGTGTCGGACGCGAGTTGCGGGCCGTGGTGGACGACCGGCGGCTCGCGACGCTGAGCGGTATCGACGCGGACCGGGTGGCAGACACGGGGTGGGCGTTCGGCACGTTCACGGCGGGCCTGACGGGGCTGCTGCTGGCGCCGTACGTACGGCTCGACCCGTACGGGCTGCCGCTGCTGGTGATGGCGGTCCTCGGCGTCGCGGTGGCGGCGCGCATGCGGAGCCTGCCGGTCGCCGTCGCGGCGGCGCTGGCGGTCGGGGTGGCGCAGAGCCAGCTGACGCGGCTGCATCCCGGGGGCTGGGAGGAGCAGGTGCTGCAGGCGCTGGGGGCGAACCTGTTCGCGGTGCTGCTGCTTCTCGCCGCGCTCGCGCTGCCGCGCATCGGGACGGCGGAGGGCGACGGGCAGGGGTTCCTGCGCGTGCCGCCGGCGGCTGTGTCGGGCGGCGGGCTGGTGTGGGTCCTCGCGGGCGTGCTGTTCCTCCTCCCCCTCGGCTTCGCCGGCTCGGACCTGACCACGTCCGTCCAGGTGCCGGCGCTGGCCGTGGTGCTGTTGTCCCTCGTCGTGGTGACCGGCCGCGGCGGCCAGGTGTCGCTGGGGCAGGCGGGGTACGCCGGGCTGGGCGCCCTGTTCGCGGCGCTGCTCGCCTCGGGGCGCTTCCCGGGGCTGCCGCGGCTGCCGGAGCTGACGGCGCTCGGGGTCGCGGTGCTGCTCGTCGCGCCGCTGGGGCTGCTGACGGGGTATCCGGCCATCCGCCGCCAGGGGCTCGCGCTCGCGCTGACGACGCTGGCCTTCGGCGTCGGGGTCAGCGCGTTCGTCTTCGCGCAGCCGTACGCGACGTCGGGGCTGACGGTGACCCGGCCGGCCGGCTTCGCGGACGACCGCGCGTACTACGTACTGGAGTTGGTGCTCCTCGCCCTCGCCGTCCTGGTGGTGTGGCTGCTGCGGCGCGGCCGTACGGGGCGCGCGCTGGCGGCGATGCGGGACCACGAGCCGGGGGCCGCGGCGGCGGGTGTGCGGGTGCCGCTGCTGACCGTGTCGGCGTTCGTGGCGGGGGCGGCGCTGGCCGCGCTGGGCGGCGGGATGCTGTCGATGGGCGTCCAGGCGTTCTCGCCGGGCGCGTTCGACCCCGTACGCGGGCTGCTGTGGTTCGCCGCGGTGGTCGTACTCGGGGCGGACTCCGTGCTGGGCGCGCTGCTGGCCGCGGCGCTGCTCGTCGGCCTCGACGCGGGGGCGCGCGGCGGGATGGCGGCGGCGGTGATCGGCGTCCTGGCGGTGGCGCTGGGCCGTTTCCCGGGCGGCGTGTCCGACGCGCTGCGGGCGGCGTGGGTGAGGGTGCGGCCCGCGCCCGTGGCGTTGTCGCCGACGGGGCTGCGTGCGCGGCAGCGGCTCGCCGCGGTGGCGCCCGCGCCGCCTGCCCCGGGTCCGGAAGCCGGCGGCACCGTCCGGCACGGCGACCCGGCGCCCGGCCGCCGGCCCGCGGGGCGGCTCACCGCCCGCGGCGTCGCCGTGACGTACGACGGCTACCGGGCCCTCGACGGCGTCGACCTCACCCTCACCCCCGGCCGGATCACCGCCCTCACGGGTCCCAACGGCGCCGGTAAGAGCAGCCTGTTCCACTGTCTGGCCGGCACCCGGCGCCCCGACGGCGGCACGGTCATCCTCGACGGCGAGGACATCACCCGCGCGCCCGCCCACGAGCGGACCCGCCGCGGCATCGCCAGGACCTTCCAGCAGCTCGCCGTCTTCCCCAGCCTCACCGTCGAGGAGAACATCCGCATCGGCGCCGAACAGGGACGCCGCCGCGACCCCGGGGCGACCGCCCGGACCATCGCCCTGCTGGGCCTCGAAGGCGTCGGCCGGCACCCCGCCGCCGACCTGCCCACGGGCACCCTGCGCCGCGTGGAACTGGGCCGCGCCCTCGCCGGCGACCCGTGCGTGCTGCTGCTGGACGAGCCCGCCGCCGGTCTGGACAGCGCCGAGACGGAGGATCTGGCCAGGCTCCTCGCGGCCCTCGCCGCCGACGGCATGGCCCTGCTCATCGTGGAGCACGACCCCGATCTGGTGAGCCGGCTCGCCCACACCGTGTACGAGATGGCGGGCGGCAGGATCACCGGCGTACACGCGCAGCAGCCGCACGGGGCGGAGGCCGCGCCGTGACCGTCGAGATCCGGCTGGAGGCAGCGCCGTGAGCGTGGAGATCCGGCTCGAGGCGGCCCGCGTCCGCTACGGCCCGCTGGAGGCCCTGCACGGCATCGACCTGGCGGTCGCCGGGAACCGGCTCACCGTGCTGCTGGGCCGCAACGGCTCCGGCCGCACCACCGCCCTGCGCGCCCTCGCCGGCACCGTGCCGCTGTCCGCCGGACGCGTCGTATGGCAGGGCGCGGACGTCACCCGGCTGCCCGCGTACGCGCGCGCCCGCCGGGGCATGTGCCTCATCCCCGACGTCCGCGCCGTCTTCACCTCCCTCACCGTCGCCGAGAACCTCGAACTCGCCGCCCCGGACGGCGACCCGGCCCCGGCCCTCGACGCGTACCCGGCGCTGCGGGCGCTGCTGGGCCGCCGCGCGGGCACGCTCTCCGGGGGCGAACAGCGGATGGTCGCCGTCTCCCGGGCCCTGCTGGCCCCGGCCCGGCTGCTGTTGCTGGACGAGCCGGGGCAGGGCATGAGCGCGGACGTCGAGGCCCGCACCCACGCCCTGCTCGGCGAACTCGCCCGCTCGGGGCGGACCGTGGTGGTGGCGGAGCAGTCACTGGCCCCGGGCCTCGCGGCCGCCGCCCAGGTGGTGTACGAACTGCGCCGCGGCGCGGTCGCCTTCGGCGGCGAACCGGCCGAGTGGGAGCGGACGGCCAGACCTTGAGCCGAGTCGGAGCGGACGCTCAGACCTTGAGCCGCTGCCCCGGGAGGATCAGGTCGGGATCGCTGCCCACCGTCTTCTTGTTCGCGGTGTACAGCTCGCGCCAGGACTTGTCGTGCGCCTTGGCGATCTTGCTGAGGGTGTCGCCGGCCCTGACCTTGTAGTTGCCCGCGCCCTCGCGGTCGCCGTCGTAGCGGGACGACACCGCCGGCCCGCCCGGCTGGGAACCACCGCCCGGAGAGCCGCCGGACGACCTCGGGGACGGCGCGGCAGGGGACCGGCCGTACGCCCCCGCGACCTGGGAGCAGTGCGGCCACGCACCCCACCCCTGTGCGGCCTGCACCTTGGTGGCGACGGCTATCTGCGCTTCCCGGGAGGCCAGATCGGCCCGCGACGCGTACGCCGTACCGCCGTAGGCCTCCCACGTGCCGGCGGTGAACTGCAGCCCGCCGTAATACCCGCTGCCGGTGTTGATGTGCCAGTTCCCTCCGCTCTCACAAGCGGCGATACGGTCCCACACCGCCGTGTCCGCCGCGCCGGCCGGTGCGGCGGCGGCGGTCAGCGCGACCGGTGTGAGCAGCACGGCTGCTCCCGTGGCGGTGAGGCCGCTGCGGACAGCGCCTCCGACGGTCCGCTTGCCCGCTGTCGATGCGCCCAACGAAAAAGGCATTCCATCCCTCTCGACGAGCCCGGTCTCCCCCGGACGGGGCCGCGGCCCGGGCGTAGGGACGCCCGGCGGCCGGCCCCGCCCCGCCCCCGCGGAATCGATCCGGTTCGCTGTGCGGTGGACGTACCGGGCGGTGCTCGGTGCACACGGCCGCCGAATGTATGACCGAACTCGCGCAGGTATCAACCGAACTCAGGTCATGACAGGTCAGTTGCCCGTTACCGTCGGTATCGTCGATTTCCGGCCACCGGATACATGTGGCGATACGGGCATTTGTCAGCCCGGCGACGAAGCGGAACGTGACCCGCCTCACACATGCAACTCCCCCTCCGGGATTCGGAGTTGGCGGGGAGTAAGCACGTCCGCCCGATATCTCACCGTGCGCGAGCGTCGGCGTCGCCAATCCACCCGCGGGGCGTGACCCCGGACACATCTCGCCCGTTGGACTTGGGGACCGAACCACCACACCGAGGGAGTCATCCGTGTCTCGCATGCTCGACGTGAGCGAGGACGTACGCGCCGAGATCGGCGACGAAGAAGCAGAACGGCTGCTGTCCGGCGACGGCACCCCCGGCACGTACGACTGCACGTCATGCCGCACGCCCGGGGACAGCCTGAACGAGCGCACCTCGACGGTGCTGTTCGTCGGCGAGGAGACGGCGGTGCTCGCGTTCGCGCACGCCGGCTGCGTCCCGTCCCAGGTGGTGCCGGTCTCGGAGGAGCAGATGCAGGGAGCGGTCGCCTCCATCACGGCGAGCGAGGGCGATTCCGTGGCGCCGCCCCCGCCGGCTCCCGAGCCGCCGCAGCAGGCGGTCCTCGGCGTGACCTGCGGGCTGGTGCTGTGCGGCGAGGACCTGAAGGCCGCCCTGGTGGTCGAGCCGACCGGGACCATCGCCCGCCCCGGCTCCACGGGCCCGGGCGACGACTTCCTGCCGCTCCTCATCGAGCAGGGCTTCCTCCCGGTCGTGGACGTCGCCCGGCCCCCGTCGTCCGTCCCGGGCTGGTCGGTGCTGCTGGTCGGCGGGCGGCTGCACGCGGTGATGCAGCCGGGGCAGGTCGGCCAGGCGCCGACCGCGTGGTGGCAGGCGCACCAGCCGCTGCAGGTGACGGACGCCTGGCGGCAGGTGGCGGTGAAGTCGCACGAGGTGCTGGTGCTCGCCGCCCCGGTGGGCTCCGTGGGGCGCCAGCCGCGCGAGGACCTGATGCGCGAGGCGCTGGAGCGGGCGGCGGCGCGGGGGCTGCTCGTCGGCGCCACGATGCCGCTGACCGGTACCTGAGCGGCCCGGGCGGCCGGGACGGACCGGGCGTTTCCGGGAAGTCCACACGAACGGCGCAAGGGCACCCGCATCCCGGAGGGCCGCGCGTTCGTTGCTGGGGTGTGCACTCCTCGTATCCCCACACCCATATCCCCGGCATGCGCCCGGCGCACGAGTCCGATGAGAGGACAAGCCCAACGCCGATCTACGACGAGCTGTGCGCCGAGTACCGCAGGCTGTTCCGGGCGCTGCCCGGGGACCGGACGGGCGAGGAGAGACTCCGGTTCGACGCCGTGACCGGCTACGGCTACGGCCGCAGGGGCCGCCACAGCGGCCCGGACCGGGAGCTGGGGTTCTGAGGACACGGACCGGCCGAACAAAAGCGCAGGGGCGGCGTCACAGACGCCGCCCCGCTCGTCGTACCGCTACTTCTTCCGGCCCCGCTTCTCCCGCACCCGCACCGAGATCTGGATCGGCGTCCCCTCGAAGCCGAACTCCTCGCGCAGCCGGCGCTCGATGAAGCGCCGGTAGCCCGCCTCGATGAAGCCCGACGCGAAGAGCACGAAGCGCGGCGGCCTGGTGCCCGCCTGGGTGCCGAAGAGGATGCGCGGCTGCTTGCCGCCCCGGATCGGGTGCGGGTGCGCGGCCACGAGCTCGCCCAGGAAGGCGTTCAGCTTGCCGGTCGGCACCCGGGTCTCCCAGGAGTCCAGCGCGGTCTCGATGGCCGGCACCAGCTTGTCCATGTGGCGGCCGGTGCGCGCCGAGACGTTCACCCGCGGCGCCCACTGGATCTGCACCAGGTCGCGCTCGATCTCGCGCTCCAGGTAGAAGCGCCGCTCGTCGTCGAGCTGGTCCCACTTGTTGTACGCGATGACCAGCGCCCGCCCGGCCTCGACGGCCATGGTGAGGATCCGCAGGTCCTGCACGGAGATCGACTCGGTGACGTCGATGAGGACGACGGCGCACTCGGCCTTCTCCACCGCGGCGGCGGTGCGCAGGGAGGCGTAGTAGTCGGCGCCCTCCTGCAGATGCACCTTCTTGCGGATACCGGCGGTGTCGACGAACTTCCACGTCTTGCCGCCGAGCTCGATCAGCTCGTCGACGGGGTCGCGGGTGGTGCCGGCCAGCTCGTTGACGACGACCCGCTCCTCCCCCGCCACCTTGTTCAGCAGGGACGACTTGCCGACGTTGGGCCGGCCGATCAGCGCGATCCGGCGCGGCCCGCCGACCGCCTCCCCGAAGGTCTGCGCGGGGGCCTCCGGCAGCACGTCCAGCACGGCGTCGAGCATGTCGCCCGTACCGCGGCCGTGCAGGGAGGAGACGGGGAACGGCTCGCCCAGGCCCAGGTTCCACAGCATGGCGGCGTCGGCCTCGCCGGAGGGGCCGTCGACCTTGTTGGCGCACAGCACGACGGGCTTGCCGGCCCGGCGCAGCAGCTTCACCACGGCCTCGTCGGTGTCGGTGGCGCCGACCTTGGCGTCCACCACGAAGATCACCGCGTCGGCGGCGTCGATCGCGAACTCGGCCTGCGCCGCCACGGAGGCGTCGATGCCGAGCACGTCCTGCTCCCAGCCGCCGGTGTCGACGACCTTGAAGCGGCGGCCGGCCCAGTTGGCCTCGTAGGTGACCCGGTCGCGGGTGACGCCCGGACGGTCCTCGACGACCGCCTCGCGGCGGCCGATGATGCGGTTCACCAGGGTCGACTTGCCGACGTTGGGCCGGCCGACGACGGCGACGACGGGCAGCGGGCCGTGTCCGGCCGCGGCCAGATCGCCCTCGACCTCCTCCAGGTCGAAGCCCTCCTGCGCGGCGAGCTCCATGAACTCCGCGTACTCGGCGTCGGAGAGCTCGCCGTGCTCGTCGCCGGCGGGAATGTGCTCGCTCGTCATGAAGTCTTCGTCCTCGTCACGTCTGGGGCGCCGCCGCGTCCGTAGGCCGGAGGCGGCGGCAAGGTTCTCGTTCGGGTGCGGCTGCACCCAGTGTCCTTGACCGGGTCACGCTGCACCCAGTGTCCTCGACCGGGTCACGCAGCACCCAGTGTCCTCGACCGGGCCGGGCAGCACCCAGTCTCGTCTATCGGCCGGTCGCGCGCCTGGCGGCCGTCAGATGGTCCGTCAGCCGCTCCTGGATCCGCACGGTGGCCTCGTCCAGCGCCGCCCGCGTCCGCCGTCCGCTGCCGTCGCCGGCCTGGAACGGGTCACCGTAGACCAGGTCCACCCGGCTCCGCAGCGGCGGCAGGGCCGATATCAGCCGTCCCCTGGCCTCCGTGCTGCCGAGCACGGCGACCGGGACGATCGGCGCCCCGGAGCGGACCGCGAAGTACGCGAGCCCCGAGCGCAGCGAGGCGAAGTCGCCCTCGCCCCGGGTGCCCTCGGGGAAGATGCCCAGCACCCCGCCGTTCTGCAGGACGCCGAGCGCCCGGGTGATCGCGTTCCGGTCGGCGGAGGTGCGGTCGACCTCCACCTGGCCGATGCCGCGCAGGAAGGTGCCGAGCGGGCCGACGTACGCCTCCTTCTTGATCAGGAAGTGCACGGGCCGCGGGCAGGTGCCCATCAGCATCGGGCCGTCGATGTTGTGGGTGTGGTTGACGGCCAGGATGACCGGGCCGGTGGCGGGCATCCGCCAGCCGCCGAGCACCCGGGGCTTCCACAGGCCCTGCATCAGGCCGATGCCGATGCGCCGGCCGACGGCCGCACCCCGTGCCGAGGGCAGGCTGCTGCTCTCGCTCACCGACCCCGCTTCTCCTCGATCAGCGTCACGACGCACTCGATGACCTGCTCCAGGGTCAGCTCGGTGGTGTCCACCTCGACGGCGTCGGCGGCCTTCGCCAGCGGGGACGTCTTCCGCCCGGAGTCCGCGGCGTCGCGCTTGACCAGGGCGTCCCGCGTCGCCTGCAGGCTCTGCGCGTCCTTGCCCTTCAGCTCGCCGGAGCGGCGGGCGGCGCGGGCGTCCTCGGAGGCCGTCAGGAAGATCTTGACGTCGGCGTCGGGGAGCACCGTGGTGCCGATGTCGCGGCCCTCGACGACGATGCCCACGGGCGCCTCGTGCGCGATGGAGCGCTGCAGTTCGGTGATCCGGGCGCGTACCTCCGGCACGGCGCTGACCGCGCTCACGGCGGAGGTGACCTCCTTGCCGCGGATCGGGGCGGCGACGTCCGCCCCGTCGACGGTGATCGTCGGCGCAGAAGGGTCCGTACCGGAGACGATCACGGGCTTCGCCGCGGCGGCGGCGACGGCGGCCGCGTCGTCGACGTCGATCCCGTTGTTCAGCATCCACCAGGTGATCGCGCGGTACTGGGCGCCGGTGTCGAGGTAGCTCAGGCCGAGCTTGACCGCCACGGCCTTGGACGTGCTCGACTTGCCCGTGCCGGAGGGGCCGTCGATTCCGACGATCATTTCAGGGACACCTTTCGTACCGCGCATCTGCCTCGGACAGCCTACTGGCACCGCGGAGGCACCCGGTGCCGCCCTACTGGCGCAGGGCCCAGCCCTTCTCGCGCAGCGCCGCGGTGAGCGCGGGGGCCGCCTGCGGGACGACGGTCAGCCCGATCCGGCCGGCCTGCTGGCCAGTGGCGTGCTCGATCCGCACGTCCTCGATGTTGACGCCCGCCGCTCCCGCGTCCGCGAAGATCCGCGCCAGCTCGCCGGGCTGGTCGCTGATGAGCACCGTGACGACCTCGTACGTCGCCGGGGCGGCCCCGTGCTTGCCGGGCACCCGCTCACGGCCCGCGTTGCCGCGCCGCAGCACGTCCTCGATACCGGCGGCGCCCGCGGTCCGCTTGGCCTCGTCCGCCGCCTGCAGGGCGCGCAGGGCCTCGACCGTCTCGGCCAGGTCCGCGGCCACCTCGGAGAGCACGTCGGCGACCGGCCCGGGGTTGGCGGAGAGGATGTCGATCCACATCGCCGGGTCGGAGGCGGCGATTCGCGTCACGTCCCGGATCCCCTGGCCGCACAGCCGTACGGCGGCCTCCTCGGCGCCCGCGAGCCGCGCGGCGACCATGCTCGACAGCAGCTGCGGGGTGTGGGACACGAGGGCCACGGCCCGGTCGTGGGCGTCGGCGTCCATCACCACGGGCACCGCCCGGCACAGGGCGACGAGCTCCAGGGCGAGGTTCAGCACCTCGGTGTCGGTCTCCGGGGTCGGCGACAGGACCCAGGGGCGGCCCTCGAAGAGGTCGGCGGTGGCGGCCAGCGGCCCGCTGCGCTCACTGCCGGACATCGGGTGGGTGCCGATGTACGCCGTGAGGTCGCACCCAGCCGCCTCCAGCTCCCGCCGCGGTCCGCCCTTGACGCTGGCGACGTCGAGGTACCCGCGGGCGAGGCCGCGGGCCTGCGCGCCGGCGAGGGTACGGGCGACCAGCGCGGGCGGTACGGCGACGATCGCCAGGTCCACGGGGCCGTCGGGGGCCTCGTCCGTGCCGGCGCCCAGGGCCGCGGCGGTGCGGGCCCGGCCGGGGTCCTCGTCGGTCAGATACACCTGTACGCCGCGCCCGCTGAGGGCGATCGCCGCGGAGGTGCCGATGAGGCCGGTGCCGATGACGAGTGCGGTTCTCACAACGTTCAGCGTAGTCAGCCCCCGCCCCGCCCGCCGCGCCGCCCGCCCCTTGAGACGCACGGGACGCGCTCCCAGGGTGCACGGGACGCCGCCCGCGACGCGCCCCTCGGGACGCGCGGGACGCCGCCGCTACGCGCCCCCGAGCGTGCGGGAACCCCGGAAGCCGTACGAACGCTCCGGGGTTCCCCTGCGGGCCCTACAGGGCCGTCACGCCGCCTTCTGCCCGCTCAGGCCGAACCGGCTGAGGACCGCGTCGAAGTCGGACACGGAGCCGGTCGGCGTGGCCTCGTTGACGACCTCGGGCAGCTTCTTCGACAGCTCGTTGAGCGCCTGGTCGTCGGTGAGGCCGTTGGCCTCGGCCGCCTGGTGCACGGCGTCCGTGGGCAGCACCTGCGAGAGCTGCTCCGCGCTGACCGGCTTGTTCTCGCCCGTGGAGACCCAGGACTGCGCGGCCTCCTTGACCTCGGGCTGCGCCTTGGGGCCCGCGAACATATCGAAGAGCTGGCTCAGCGGGTTGCTGCCCGAGCCGCCGCCTCCGCCGCCTCCCCCGCTGCTCAGCGCGCCGAGCAGGGAGCCGAGCAGACCTCCTGCACCGCTGCCGCCGCCGGCGGCTGACTTCCCGCCCCCGCCGAGTATCGCGCCGAGCAGATCACCGAGAGGGTTACCGGACATGTCGTGCCTTTCGCAGAAAGCGAGCCGGGTGACACCCGGCTTGGACACGCCTAATTTCCCGTATACCGGACACAGCCGCGAGTCGATCAAGCCCTGGATTCCCCGCAAACACCGCGGCCGTCCGGTAGAAAAAGGACATGATCTACCACGTGGTCCCGCTGGACGACTGGCTGCTGGCTCCGGACCGCCCCTACGCCCCCGCCTCCCTGGCCGAGGAGGGCTTCGTGCACTGCTCCCCCGACGAGGAGGCGGCCCTGGCGGTGGCGGACGAGCGGTTCCGCGACCGCGTGGGCCCGCTGATGGTGCTGCTGATCGACGAACACGAACTGACGTCGCGCCTGGTCTGGGAGGAGGCCGCGGACGGCCGCTCGTACCCGCACGTCTACGGCCGCATCAACCGCTCGGCGGTCACGGGGATGCTGGAGGTCGAACGGGACGCGGAGGGCCGGGCCCACACGATGCGCGCGTGGTCCTGACCCTCCGCCTCGCCCTGCAGGTCGGGCCCTACAGGCCGACTTCCCGCATGAGCATCCCGACCTCGCTGTTGGTCAGCCGGCGGAGCCAGCCGGACTTCTGGTCGCCCAGGGCGATCGGGCCGAAGCGGACCCGGACCAGCTTGTCCACCGGGTAGCCGGCCTCCGCCAGCATCCGGCGCACGATGTGCTTGCGACCCTCGTGGAGGGTCACCTCGACCAGGTAGTTCTTGCCGGTCTGCTGGACCACCCGGAAGTGGTCGGCGCGGCCGTAGCCGTCCTCCAGCGGGATGCCGTCCTTCAGCCGCTTGCCGAGGTCGCGCGGGAGGGGACCCGTGATGGCCGCCAGATACGTCTTCTGCACGCCGTACCGCGGGTGGGTCAGCCGGTGGGCCAGCTCGCCGTGGTTGGTGAGCAGGATGATGCCCTCGGTCTCGGTGTCGAGCCGGCCGACGTGGAAGAGCCGGGTCTCGCGGTTGGTGACGTAGTCACCGAGGCACTGGCGCCCCTCGGGGTCCTCCATCGACGAGACGACGCCGGCGGGCTTGTTGAGCGCGAAGAAGAGGTACGACTGGGTGGCGACGGTCAGCCCGTCGACCTTGATCTCGTCCTTCTCCGGGTCGACGCGCACGCCCTGCTCGGTGACGATCCGCCCGTTGACCTCGACGCGGGCCTGCTCGATGAGCTCCTCGCAGGCACGCCGCGAACCCATGCCGGCCCGCGCGAGGACCTTCTGCAGCCGCTCGCCCTCGGGCTCGCCGAAGGTCTTCGGCGTCTTGATCGCCGGCTTGTCGTGCCGGGCCCGGTTGCGCTCCTCGATCTGCGCGTCCAGCTCGCGCGGGCGCGCGGGCGCGCTGCGGCCGCGCCCCTTGGCGGGACCTCCCTGCGGGATGCCGCTCTTCTCGTACCGCCGCTCCTCCGGCCGCGGCTTGCCCGCCCGCTTCTGCTTGTCGTCGCGCTGGTTGCCCGCACCGCGGTAGTCGCGGCTGCTGCCGCCCGAGCCGCCACGGGACCCGCCGCGGGCTCCGCCGCCGGCTCCGCCGCCGGACCCGCCGCGGGCTCCGCCGCTCGAGCCGCCGCGGGACCCGCCGCCGCTACCGCTGTTCCTGCCGCTGCCGCTGCTTCGCATCAAACGTCCGTAAGTCAGTCACTGTCGCTGTGGTCGTCCACATCGAACGACGGCACGCCCTCCTGGGATTCCCCCTCGACCGCGTCCGCCTCCGGGAGGAAGGGTGCGAGCTCCGGGAGCTCGTCCAGGCCGCGCAGGCCCATCCGCTCCAGGAAGTAGTTCGTCGTCCTGTACAGGATCGCACCTGTTTCGGGTTCCGTGCCCGCCTCCTCGATCAGCCCGCGCTGCAGAAGGGTGCGCATCACGCCGTCGCAGTTCACCCCGCGCACTGCCGAGACGCGCGACCGGCTGACCGGCTGGCGGTACGCGACGACGGCGAGGGTCTCCAGGGCCGCCTGGGTGAGGCGGGCCTGCTGCCCGTCCAGGACGAAGCCCTCGACGGCCGGCGCGTACTCCCGCCGGGTGTAGAACCGCCAGCCCCCGGCCACCACGCGCAGATCGAAACCGCGCCCCTGCGCGGTGTACTCGTCGGCCAGCTCCGCCAGCGCGTCGCTGATCTCGCGCGGCCGCCGGTGCAGCACCTTGGCCAGGTGGTCGGCCGTGGCGGGTTCGTCGACGACCATGAGGACGGCCTCGAGGGCGGGCTTCAGCGGCAGCTCGGCGACGGGGTCGACGGCCTCCGCCTCCTCCTCGCCCACCGGGTCGGTCTCCCCGGCCTGGGCAGGCAGCGCCACCTGGGGCTCGTCGTCCGTGACGCTCACTTGGCCTTCTCCTTGTCGTCGTCCGCCGTCGGGGCGACGTCGAACTCGTCCGTGACCAGCGGCTCGTCCCCGGCCTCGCCGGTCCACCGCACCATCAGCTCGCCCAGCGCCTCCTCCTGCTCCAGCGCCACGGCCTTCTCGCGGTACAGCTCGAGCAGCGACAGGAAGCGGGCCACCACGGTCAGCGGGTCGGGGGCGTCGGCGATCAGCTCCTGGAACGTGGCCTCGCCCGTCTCCCGCAGCCGGCCGATGACCACGGCGGCCTGCTCCCGCACGCTGACCAGGGGGGCGTGGATGTGGTCGACGTACACCTGGGGCTTGGGCTTGGGCTGCATGGCCTTCACGGCCAGCTTGGCGAAGCCCTCGGCGCCGATGCTGATGACGACCTCGGGCAGCAGCTCCGCGTGCTGCGGCTCCAGGCCCACGGTGCGCGGGTGCAGCTTGGACTCGGCGAGCAGCCGCTCCCCGAAGATGGCCGCTATCTGCTTGTACGCCCGGTACTGCAGCAGCCGTGCGAAGAGCAGGTCGCGGGCCTCGAGCAGGGCCAGGTCCCCCTCGTCCTCGACCTCGGCGGAAGGCAGCAGCCGGGCGGCCTTCAGGTCGAGCAGGGTGGCGGCGACCACGAGGAACTCCGTGGTCTGGTCGAGGTCCCAGTCGGCGCCCATGGCGCGGATGTGCACCATGAACTCGTCGGTGACCTTGGACAGGGCGACCTCGGTCACGTCGAGCTTGTGCTTCGAGATGAGCTGGAGCAGCAGATCGAAGGGGCCCTCGAAGTTGGCCAGCCGCACGGTGAAGCGGCCGTCCCCGGGGGCGTCCGACGGGGCCGCCTCGGCGGGCTCCGTCGCCTGTGCGGGCTCCGGCTCGGGCCCGGCCGCCGGCTCGGGATCCCGTGCGGGCCGGGGCAGCGGCGAGGGCCCCGGCAGCGGCGCGGGGTCGGGTCCGGGGAGGGGCGTCGGTACGGGAGGGGGCGCGGGGCGCGGCTCCGGACCGGGCTGCGGGCGCGGCTCGGGGCCGGGCACCGGCGGTTCGGGGCGCGGTTCGGGGACCGGCTCCGGCTCGGGCACCGGCTGCGGCTTCGGCGGTTCCGGTACGGGGGTGGGCTCCGGCACGGGAGGCGGCAGCGTCCGCACGGGCGCGTCCGGCGCGGCGGTCCCGCCACCCGCGCCGGGTCCGCGTCCCAGGGTGCGCCGCCCGCCCTTGCGCTGCTCATCGTGCCTGTCCATCGCGGGCAGCGTATCGCCTGCACACCCGTACGGCAGCCCGAACCCGGGGCGCGTCCGACACGGCGACGGGGGTCCGCCCGGTCCACGGGGGCTACCGCCCGCGCAGCCTCCGTACGAGGATCGACGCCTCGCCGCGCGACTCGAGGTCGGCGAGGACCACCGCGACGGCCTCGCGCACGATCCGGCCGCGGTCCACCGCGAGCCCGTGCTCGCCGCGCAGCACGAGCCGGGCCTGCTCGAGGTCCATCAGCTCCTCGGCCGACACGTACACCGTGATCTTCTCGTCGTGCCGCTCCCGCCCGGACGGCCGCCGGGCCGCGGGCCGTCCGCGCCGGCGCTGTCCCGCCGCGGCAGCGGCCGCGGGGGCGGAGCCGGAACCCGTTCCCGGGGCGCCGGCGCGCGGCGCCTTGGCCCGCGCCGGGTCGCCGGGCGACTGGACGCGCTGCTGCGGCGGAGCCGCCACGGGCGCCTCCGACCGCCGTCCGGAGTGCTCTGGTTCGTCCGATCCACCCGCCGCGGCTCCCGAGGACTCCTTCTCGTCGTCCTCCGACGAGCCAGCCGCCGACGCCGTCGCCGTCGAGCCCTCCGGGCCCTCCCCGTTGGCCGAGGGCCGGGACGCCGACGCCCCGCCGCCCGGCGTGGAGGACTGGAGCGCCATCCCCCCGGTCGTACGGAAAAGCTCATCCGCCCCGGGCAGACTCACTCGGCGTGGCACCGGGCGAGCACCTCCCTGGCGAGCTGACGGTAGGCGGCGGCACCGACGGAGTTGGAGGCGTACGAGGTGATCGGCTCGCCGGCGACGGTGGTCTCCGGGAAGCGGACGGTCCGGCCGATCACCGTGTGGTAGACGTGCTCGTCGAACGCCTCGACCACGCGCGCGAGGACCTCGCGGGAGTGCACGGTGCGCGAGTCGTACATGGTCGCCAGGATGCCGTCGAGCTCCAGGTCGGGGTTGAGCCGCTCCTGGACCTTCTCGATGGTCTCCGTCAGCAGCGCCACACCGCGCAGGGCGAAGAACTCGCACTCCAGCGGGACGATGACCTTCTGCGCGGCGGTCAGCGCGTTGACGGTCAGCAGGCCGAGCGACGGCTGGCAGTCGATGACGATGTAGTCGTACTCGGGCATCAGGGGCTTCAGCGCCCGCTGCAGGGTCTGCTCCCGCGCCACCTCGCTCACCAACTGCACCTCGGCGGCGGAAAGGTCGATGTTGGACGGCAGCAGGTCCATGTTCGGCACGGCCGTCTTCAGCAGCACCTCGTCCGCCGACATCCCGCGCTCCATGAGCAGGTTGTAGACGGTGAGGTCGAGCTCCATGGGGTTCACGCCGAGGCCGACCGAGAGGGCGCCCTGCGGGTCGAAGTCGACGAGCAGCACCCGGCGTCCGTATTCGGCCAGCGCCGCGCCCAGGTTGATGGTCGACGTGGTCTTGCCGACGCCGCCCTTCTGGTTGCACATCGCGATGACCGTGGCCGGGCCGTGGTCGGTCACCGGGCCGGGGATCGGGAAGTACGGCAGCGGCCGTCCCGTCGGGCCGATGCGCTCGCGGCGCTGCCGCGCGGCGTCCGGCGCGAGCGTGGCCGCGTACTCCGGATCGGGCTCGTAGTCGGCGTCCGGGTCGTAGAAATGACCTTCGGACAGATCGTCGTAGTCGGCGAGTCCGGTCGTCGGATCGTCCCCGCCGCCGGGGCCGCCTGCCATGGCGTTCACGTGATGATCGTTCCTGCTGGTGGTGGTGTACTGGCCCTGGCGCACGGCGAAGGTGTGGACGGCGACGGAGCCGACAGGCGCGTCGACCCCCGAGGGGACCTGGCCCCGCGCAGGCATTCCTGGTTGACCACCCCCGGGAGTAAATGTCGACTCATTCACAAGTCGTCCTACCTCCTTGGTGACCAGGAAACTTCTAGATAGGTCAGCGTGGCATCATGCCGACGATTGGCGACTCTATGGCGTGTCAGGGGGTCCCAGCAACACAATCAGCCGGACCCGGCACGATGTGTCGGTGGTCGAACAGGCTTCTGCAAGTGCCCTGACAAGACACGTCACCGGCCGAACCCCAGGTGACAAGGTTCGGCCGGTGGGCATCAGTTGGCTGGTTGACGCCTTGTGTTGACGCCGTTCCTATCGGTGTGAGATTCAGCCCAGAACGCGGCTCAGTTCGGTCACCGGAAGACCGTGCGCCTCGCCGACGGGACCGTAAACGACCTGTCCGTCATAGGTGTTGAGGCCCTTGGCCAGCGCCTCGTCGCGGCGCAGCGCCTCCTGCCAGCCGAGGTTCGCGAGCTTCACGATGTACGGCAGCGTGGCGTTGGTGAGCGCGTGGGTGGAGGTGTTCGGCACCGCGCCCGGCATGTTGGCGACGCAGTAGAAGACCGACTCGTGGACCTTGAAGATCGGGTCGGCGTGCGTGGTCGGACGCGAGTCCTCGAAGCAGCCGCCCTGATCGATTGCAATGTCGACAAGTACACTTCCGGGCTTCATCCGGGAGACGAGCTCGTTGGTGACCAGCTTCGGCGCCTTCGCGCCGGGGATCAGAACGGCGCCGATCACGAGGTCGGCCTCGAGGACGGCCTTCTCCAGGTTGTACGCGTTGGACATCACGGTCCGCACCTTGGTGCCGAAGATCTTGTCGGCCTCGCGCAGCTTGCGGATGTCCATGTCGAGCAGCGTGACGCGGAAGCCCATGCCGATCGCGATCTGCGCGGCGGACCAGCCGGAGACGCCGCCGCCGATGACGACGGCCTCGGCCGGGGCGACACCCGGGACGCCGCCCGGCAGCACGCCGCGGCCGCCCTGGGAGCGCATCAGGTGGTACGCGCCGACCTGCGGGGCGAGCCGGCCGGCCACCTCGGACATCGGGGCGAGCAGCGGCAGCTGGCGGTCGGCGGTCTCGACCGTCTCGTAGGCGATCGCGGTGGTGCCGGACTCCAGCAGCGCGTCGGTGCACTCACGGGACGCGGCCAGGTGCAGGTAGGTGAAGAGCGTCTGGTCCTTGCGCAGGCGGTGGTACTCCTCCGCGATCGGCTCCTTGACCTTCAGCAGCAGGTCCGCCGTGGCCCAGACCTCGTCCGCCGTCGCCAGGATCGACGCGCCGGCGGCGGTGTACTCCTCGTCGGTGATGGAGGAGCCGACGCCCGCACCCTGCTCGACGAAGACCTGGTGGCCGTTCCGGACCAGCTCATGGACGCCGGCGGGGGTGATGGCCACCCGGAACTCGTTGTTCTTGACCTCGCGGGGGATACCGACCTTCACGACAGATCACGGTCCTTGGAATCACAGGGAACAGGTGGGTACACGGCATGCGGACGCACAGAATCTGCTGGCGTCGCCGCGATACAGCCAGTGTATTGAAGGACGTCTCGTTGTCTAGCCTTCCAAAGCAAAAAGACCACCTCCGAAACGTCTCTGTTTCTTAGGTTCAACCATTGACGGCGGCCGCCGCCTCGGCATCGTCCATGGCCTCGGGCGTGACGACGTCCGCGAGCCGCCGCGCCGCAGCCCGCTGCACCTCCGCCTCCTGCGGGTCGCCGAGCCGGTCCAGGGTGTCCGCGAGCCGCAGCTGCACCGCCGCCCGCAGCTCGTCGTCGCCGGCCACCAGCGCGGCCTGCAGCGCCTCCTCACACGTGCGCAGGCACTCCAGCGGATGACCGGCGTACTCCTGCACCCGCGCCGTCTCGCCCAGCGCCCGCGCATGGGCCGCGACGTCCCCGAGCCGCCGGTACGCCGCGGCCGCCGCGCGCCACTCGCGCAGGGCCAGGCCCCACTGCGCGGCGTGCGTGTACACGGCGCCCAGCCGTGCCCGCAGCCGTGCCACGTCGGCGTCCTCGCCGCGCACCTGCCGCAGGTCCAGGGCACGCCCGTACCAGTCCGCGGCCCGCTCGAAGTCGCCCAGCTCCTGGTAGGTGCACCCCAGCGACTCCAGCGCCCGGCCGACCGGCACGGGATGCCCCCTGCCCGGCGGGCCCTCGCCGGACTCACGGGCGGCGGCCAGGGCGTCCCGGTAGCGGACCAGCGCCTGGGGGGTGCGGCCGGCGTAGGCGTCGAGGTCGCCGAGGTTGAGCAGCGCCGCCGCCTTCTCGGGGTGCAGTCCGCGCCGCTCGGCCACGCCGAGGACCATCTCGTGCAGCCGGTACAGCTCGGGGGCGGCCGCCTCGGTGTCGTGGTGGGCGGTGAGCGCCTGGGACAGCCCGGCGATGAAGCGCCGGGCGAGGGTGTCGAGCTCACCGTCCGACGCGGCGGAGCGGGCGCCGGCGAGCAGCGCGGGCAGCCGGCTGCGCAGCCATCTGGCGGCCTCCTCGGCCGAGGCGAAGCGCAGGGTGCGCGGCACCCCCTCCAGCGCCTTGTGCACGGGTGAGTCGGCGGGCTCGGTCACCGCGTGGCAGGAGCCCAGCAGCGTCACCTCCCGCTCCAGCATCCGGGCGCGCGCCAGGGTCACGTCCTGCGCCCGCTCGCGGGTCTGGAGCAGGCCCTGAAGCAGCGGACGCAGGCAGGACGGCACGGCGTACAGCCCCTCGCCGGGAGCCGGAACCGGCCGCAGGAGCCCCTGCCGGGCGAAGTCCGCCAGGGTCTTCTCCGCACCGGTCAGCGTGCTGCCCGCCAGCGCGGAGGCGATCTGCGCGTCCACCAGCCCGGCGGGGGCGACGCCCAGCAGCCGCAGCAGCTGCGCGGCGGGCGCCGGCAGCCCCTCGTACGCGAGCCGGAAGGCGCGCCGCAGCGGGGCGTCGGGGCCGGGCTGCCCGTCGTCGTCGGTGAGCGCCCGGAGCTGCTTCAGACCGCTGGCGACCGAGGCGTCCGGCCGCGCCGCGAGCCAGCCGCCGGCCAGGGTCAGGGCCGCCGGGTGCCCGGCGCACTCGTCGGCCAGCGCCTGGGCGGCCTGCGGATCGCAGGCGACGCGGATGTCGCCCGCGTGGGCGGCCAGCAGCCGGACCGCGTCGGCCGGCTCCAGCCCGCCCAGGGTGCAGGGGCGGACGTCGGGGATGCCGGTCAGCGGCCCCTCGGCCACGGCGACGATCAGGCAGTCGCGGGTGTCCGGCAGGATCGGCGGCAGCAGCTCCGGCCGGCGCACCTCGTCCAGGATCAGCAGCACCCGGCGCTCCTGCAGCGTCTCGCGCAGGGTGTCGGCCAGCTCAGCCGGATCGGCGCCGGGCGGCGGCGGGGCGCCGAGGGCCGTGAGCAGCTCGCGGGGCGTGTCCACGGTGAGCGCCGCCCGCAGCACGCCGTCCGGGTAGTCGTCGCCGATGCGCCGGGCCAGCTCGTCGGCGAGCGCGGTACGGCCCGAGCCCGGGCGTCCGGCGATGAGCAGGACGCGTGCGCGGGGCGCGGGGCGGCCGGAGAGGGTGTCGAGGCCGGCGCGGCCGATATCGCTCCGCAAGGCGTCGATCTCGCGACCGCGTCCGAGGAACAGGAACCCGCCGTTGTCCGCGTCCGTCACGTTTTCGAGCGTAATTCACGCAGGGTGGACGCGCAGTTACGGCACAGCCCCGCCCCGGGAGGGGCGGGGCTGATTTCACCGGTACGGGTCAGGTGCGGGCGCCGGAGGTCGGCGCGCCTGTCACCCCTCGTACGGCCGGGCCGGCCAGGGCGCGTCCGCGGGGCGGAGCGAGTCGAGGCCCGGTCCGTCGAGCGCGGCCCGCAGGGCCATGACCCCGAGTGCCAGACAGCTGTTGTGCAGCTCGCCCGCCAGCACGCCCCGTACGAGCTCGTCGAGGGGGACGCGGTCGAACTCCATGACCGCCTCCTCCTCGGAGACCTCGAAGCGCTCGCCCTCCGCCACGCCGACTCCGCGCGCCAGGAAGATCCGGATCGCCTCGTCGGAGCCGCCGGGAGAGGAGTAGAAGTCGGCCAGCACCCGCCAGTCCTCGGCCTTGACGTGGGCCTCCTCGTACAGCTCGCGCTTGGCGGCCGCGAGGGGGTTCTCCCCGGGTACGTCGAGCAGGCCGGCCGGCAGCTCCCAGAGGGTCATCCGCACCGGGTGGCGGTACTGCGAGAGCACCAGCACCCGGCCGTCGTCGTCGAGCGCCAGCACGGCCACCGAGCCGGGGTGGACCTGGTAGTCGCGCCGGGCGGGCTCGCCGCCCGGCATCATGACGTCGTCGGACCGCACGGCGGTCTTGGCGCCGCGGAAGGGCGTCGCGGAGGCGACGACCTCCCAGGACGCGGGCGTGTCCTCGACGGTCACGCCTTGGCCTCCGCCTTGCCCTTGCCCTTCGCGCCCTGCTGGATCCCGACGGCCGCCTTCACCAGGCCCGCGAAGAGCGGGTGCGGGCGGGTCGGCCGCGAGCGCAGCTCGGGGTGCGCCTGGGTGGCGACCAGGTACGGGTGGACCTCGCGCGGGTACTCGACGTACTCGACGAGCTTGTTGTCGGGCGAGGTGCCCGAGAAGACGATGCCCGCCTTCTTCTCCAGCTCGCTGCGGTAGGAGTTGTTGACCTCGTAGCGGTGGCGGTGGCGCTCCTCGACGTACGGCTGGTCGCCGTAGGTCTCCCGGACGACCGAGCCCTCGGCGAGCTTGGCCGGGTACATGCCCAGGCGCATGGTGCCGCCCATGTCGCCCTCGCCGGCGACGATGTCGAGCTGCTCGGCCATGGTGGAGACCACCGGGTGGGCGGTGGCGGGGTCGAACTCGGTGGAGTTGGCCTCCGCGACGCCCGCGAGGTTGCGCGCGGCCTCGATCACGATGCACTGCAGGCCGAGGCAGATGCCGAGCAGCGGCACCCGGTTCTCGCGGGCCCAGCGGATCGCCTGGACCTTGCCCTCGACACCGCGCTCGCCGAAGCCGCCGGGGATGACGATCGCGTCGACGTCACCGAGCGCCTTCTTGGCGCCGGCCGGGGTCTTGCAGTCGTCGGACGTGACCCACTTGATCTTCGCGCGGGCGTTGTTGGCGAAACCGCCGGCGCGGATCGCCTCGGTCACCGACAGATAGGCGTCGGGCAGGTCGATGTACTTGCCGACCAGCGCCACGGTGACCTCGTGCGCCGGCTCGTGCACGCGCCGCAGGAGATCGTTCCACTGCGTCCAGTTCACGTCGCGGAACGGCAGGTCCAGCTTGCGTACGACGTAGGCGTCCAGGCCCTCGCTGTGCAGCACCTTGGGGATGTCGTAGATCGACTTGGCGTCGATGGCGGCGACCACCGCGGACTCGTCCACGTCGCACATCAGGCTGATCTTGCGCTTGATGGAGACGGGCACCTCGCGGTCGGCGCGCAGCACGATCGCGTCGGGCTGGATGCCGATGTTGCGCAGCGCGGCCACCGAGTGCTGGGTGGGCTTGGTCTTCAGCTCGCCGGACGGGCCGATGTACGGCAGCAGCGAGATGTGCACGACGAAGACGTTGTCGCGGCCGACCTCGTGCCGGACCTGGCGCACGGACTCCAGGAACGGCAGCGACTCGATGTCGCCGACCGTGCCGCCGACCTCGGTGATCACGACGTCGACGTCGTCCGTGGCCATCCGGCGGATCCGGGACTTGATCTCGTTCGTGATGTGCGGGATGACCTGCACGGTGTCGCCGAGGTACTCGCCGCGGCGCTCCTTGGCGATCACGGTGGAGTAGACCTGGCCGGTGGTGACGTTCGCCGAGCCGTCGAGGTCGACGTCCAGGAAGCGCTCGTAGTGGCCGATGTCCAGGTCGGTCTCGGCGCCGTCGTTCGTGACGAACACCTCACCGTGCTGGAACGGGTTCATGGTGCCCGGGTCGACGTTCAGATAGGGGTCGAGCTTCTGCATCGTGACCCGCAGTCCGCGGGCCTTGAGCAGGGCACCGAGGCTGGAGGCGGTGAGCCCCTTGCCGAGTGAGGAGGCGACGCCCCCCGTGACGAAGATGTGCTTGGTCGTCGAGGATGGCATGGCCAATGGGGGGCTCCCGTGGTCGCTGGTTGGGCGTACCCCCTGCTGGAAGAGCTCGGGGGAGCGTTGCGGGTGCTTCGGCCGGTGGCTGAAAACTCTCCGCTCCACGGGCTACCAGGGTATCAGCGCCCGGGCCCCCGTGCGCCACCGGCGGCGGCGGCGCGCTGGGGCGCACCCGGTAGCCACCCCCTGCCACCGGCCGGCCACGGCACAAGGGCTGTAGGGGTCTGTGTGCCGGGTCACTCCGTCGTATCCTGCTCGGACGCACTTCTGCGAGCGGAGAGGCACGTTGGCCGGACGCATCGAGGACTACGCACTCATCGGGGACATGCAGACGGCCGCCCTGGTCGGCCGGGACGGCTCCGTGGACTGGCTATGCCTGCCCCGGTTCGACTCCCACGCGGTGTTCGCGGCGCTGCTGGGCACCGAGGAGCACGGCTACTGGCGGCTCGGACCGGCGTACGGCGTCGGGGAGAAGCCACCGACGGCCGCGCGGCGGCGCTACCGCGGTGACTCCCTGATCCTGGAGTCGGAGTGGGACACCCCGCGGGGCACGGTACGGGTCATCGACTTCGTGCCGCGCCGCGACAGCGCCGCCCCGCAGCTGGTGCGGATCGTCGAGGGCGTGAGCGGCCGGGTCCCGGTGCGGTCCGCGCTGCGGATGCGCTTCTCGTACGGGCGGATCGTGCCGTGGGTGCACAAGGTCGACGGCCGTACGGTGGCCGTGGCGGGGCCGGACTCCGTATGGCTGGACACCGAGGTCGACACCTACGGCAAGCAGCTGACGACGTTCGCGGACTTCACCGTCGCCCCCGGCGAGCGGATCGCGTTCACCATCAGCTGGCAGCCCTCCCATCAGCAGCCGCCGGCCCTTCCGGAGCCCGAGGCGGCGCTGACCGCGACGGAGGACTTCTGGCGCGACTGGACGGGCCAGTGCACGTACCACGGGCCCTACCGGGACGCGGTGATGCGCTCGCTGATCACGCTGAAGGCGCTGACGTACGAGCCGACGGGCGGCATCGTCGCCGCCCCGACGACGTCCCTGCCGGAGGACATCGGCGGCGTCCGCAACTGGGACTACCGCTTCACCTGGCTGCGCGACGCGGCCATCACGCTCTCCTCGCTGCTGCGTACGGGCTACCGGGAGGAGGCGCGGGCGTGGCGCGAGTGGCTGCTCCGCGCGGTCGCCGGCGACCCGGAGAACCTGCAGATCATGTACGGGATCGCGGGTGAGCGGGAGCTGGGCGAGGTCGAGCTGGAGTGGCTCCCCGGTTACGAGGGCTCGCGCCCGGTGCGGGCCGGGAACGGCGCGGCGGGCCAGCTGCAGCTGGACGTGTACGGCGAGGTGGCGGAGGCGCTCCATCTGGGCCATATGACGGGGCTGGCGCGCAACGACTACGCCTCGCTGCTGCAGATCCGGATGATCCAGTGGATCGAGGAGAACTGGGAGCGGCCGGACGAGGGCCTGTGGGAGGTCCGGGGGCCGCGGCGGCACTTCACGCACTCGAAGGTCATGCTCTGGGTCGCCGTCGACCGCATGATCAAGCTCGTGGAGTCGGGCGACGCGGACGGTCCGCTGGACCGCTGGCGTGAGCTGCGGGAGGACATCCACCGGGATGTCTGCGAGAAGGGTTACGACAAGGAGCGCAACACCTTCACGCAGTCGTACGGCTCGAAGGAGCTGGACGCGTCGCTGCTGCTCATCCCGCAGATGGGCTTCCTGCCGCCGGACGACAAGCGCGTCATCGGCACGATCGAGGCGATCCAGCGGGAGCTGTCGACGCCGGACGGGTTCATCCTGCGCTATCCGACCTCCGGTACGGAGGAGGGCCTCGACGGGCTGCCGGGCGACGAGGGCGCGTTCCTCGCGTGCTCGTTCTGGATGGCGGACGACCTGGCGATGATCGGCCGGGTCGAGGAGGCCCGCCGCCTCTTCGAGAAGCTCCTCGCCCTGCGCAACGACCTCGGCCTGCTGGCGGAGGAGTGGGACCCGCGCCTGCAGCGCCAGGTGGGCAACTTCCCGCAGGCGTTCAGCCACGTCCCCCTGATCGACACGGCCCTGCGCCTCAGCGCGTCGGTGGCGTTCGCGGGCTGAACCCCGCACCTCGCGGCGGCTCGGGCGCCATCGCCCCCTCGGGCGGCGCCCGGCCGCTCCGGGCCGCGGCCACTCTGGCGTACGGCGGCCCCGGCCCGGCACCTCGAATCGCCGGCCCGGAAACCCGCCCCCCTACGCACCCCTGCCCGCGTCCGGAGCGGAGCCCGAACGCCTCCCCGGGGGTCGGGCCGCCCACCGCCCCCATCCCCCGGACACGTCCGTACCCCGCCGCGAAGGGACACGTTCCGGCCACCCCCTCCCCCGCTCCACACGCGGACTGCCGCAGGTCCGCCCAGGTCGCCCCGCCTGCGTGGCGCGGTGATGATGGGGGGCGGTGCGGTGCTGAGTGGAGGCGCGGTATGGAGCGGGCGACGGGGGTGCACGGGCGGCTGGCGCTGCGGGCCGTGGCCGAACTGCTCGCGACGCAGCGCAACCGGGTCGACTCCTACGCCCGCGCACACGCGCCACCCGCCGCCCCGGCGCGTACCGCAAGCACGCCGCAGGCGAGCGCGCCGCCGCCCGGACACCAGGAGCTGCTCGAGGCCCTGTCGAGCGCCGCGATGCTCGTCACGCCGATGCCGGACGAGCACGGCGAGATCACGGACTTCATGTTCGTGGCGCAGAACGCCCGCGCCCGCCGCTATGCGAAGGACCACGTTCCCGCGGACGCCGTCCCCCCGTGGACCGGCCCCGTACCGCTCTCCCACCGCTTCCCCACGCTCGTGGACAGCGCGTTCTTCCGCCTGCTCGTCGACACCCACCGCGAC
Organism: Streptomyces sp. NPDC051940; assembly: GCF_040680895.1. Classification (NCBI taxonomy): domain Bacteria; kingdom Bacillati; phylum Actinomycetota; class Actinomycetes; order Kitasatosporales; family Streptomycetaceae; genus Streptomyces; species Streptomyces sp. NPDC051940. The sequence goes on from NZ_JBFAXR010000052.1 coordinate 35,897, forward strand.
GGCCTCCCCCGGGGACCCGAGTCCGTGGAGTGGATCCTGACGCGGCCCCACCATCCGCCCGTACTGCTGAACAACGAGGTCCGCGTGGCCCCGTGCGGCTCGCACCTCCTCATCACCTGGGAGGCCGGCAGCCGCGTCCGGATGGCGCGCGCGGCGCAGAACCTGGTCAAGACGTGCTGGGCGGAGTGGAATCTGACGGACGGCACCGTCGTGCCGTCCCTGGGCTTCGGCTCCGTCCTCGGCCTGGCAGAGGACGCGCCCGTCCCCGACCTGCCCGGCCTGGCCGCGCTGATCACCCCCGAGAGCGTGGCCGGGCTGCACGCCGCCCTGTACGACGTACTGCTGCGCGAACGGCCCGCCGAGTGCGAGCTGCACCTGCCGGGCGTACCGGAGCGCACCGTCCGCATGGTCGCCGAGCCCGTGCACCCTCCCACCGGACCCGTCTGGGCGGTGCGCGCCGTCCTCGTCGACGTGACCGACGACCGGCGCCGCCGCCTGCGGGCCGAGGCGGCGCACAGCGAGGCGCGCCGGCAGCGGGCCCGCGCCGAGACGCTCGCCGAGATCGCCGACATTCTGCGCGACGCGGTCCTGCCGCGCTTCACCGGCGAGCTGGGCTCGTACGGGCTGGAAGCGGCGGCCGTCTACCGCCCCGCGAAGGGCGCCACCGTGGGCGGCGACTGGTACAAGGCGCGCAGACTGCCGGGCGGGCGGCTGCTGATCGCCCTGGGCGACGCCCGTGGGCACGGGCTGACGGCCGTGACGCTGATGGCGAAGCTGCGTTACGCGCTGGCGGGCCTCGGCTACACGGACGAACCGGTGGACACCCTCACCCACTGGCTGAACGAGATGGCCTGCGACGACGGCACCGAGTCGACGGCCACCGCGGTGATCGCCCGCTTCCACCCGGAGCGCGGCCTGCTGCGCTGGACCTGCGCCGGCCATCCCCGCCCCGTGCTGCTGCGCGACGGGCGGGCGGTGCAGCTGCCTCCCCCGGAGGGCGGCCCGGGCCCGGCCCTCGGCGTGCTGTCGGGGATGTCGTACCGCGTGGTCGACACGCCGCTCGTCGTGGGCGACATGGTCCTGCTGTACTCGGACGGGCTGATCGAACGCCGCGACACCGACCCGGACGAGGACACGGCGCGGCTGCTCCGGGCGGCGGAGCAGTGCCTGCGCGAGGCCGCGCCGGGCCCCGGGCACGCCGGTCTGCAGGACTACACGGAGCGACTCCTCGACCGGCTCGACGGCCCGCACCGTACGGACGACGCGACGCTGCTGGCGGTACGACGGGTCGTCCCCGGCATGGGCTGACCGCTCAGCGCAGCGCCTCGGCCAGCTCGTCGTACACCGCGAGGACCTGCGCCACCGTGTCGTCCTCGGTCGGCCAGCCGGCCGCCTGCCGGCGCCCCATGGCGGCCAGCCGGCGCCGCCGCTCCGGCGACGACAGCAGCCGGGTGACGGCTTCCGCGAGCGCCCCCGCGTCGCCGTGGGGCACCAGCTCCGCCGCCTCGCCGACCAGCTCGGCCACGCCGTCCACCTCGGCGGCCACCAGCGGCGCACCGGCGTGCAGCGCCTCCTGGGCCAGCAGCGGGCGGGCCTCCCAGGCGCCCGCGAGGACCGCGACGTCGGCGGCCGACAGCAGCTCCGCGAGGTCGTCGCGGCGGCCGAGCAGCCGGACCGGCAGCCGCTCCTCGTCGATCCGCCGCTGCAGCGAGGCACGCTGCGATCCCTCTCCGGCGATCGCGAGCAGCGGGGGCGGTTCGAGCGAGCGCCAGCGCCGCGCGGCGTCGAGCAGCGAGGTGTAACCGTGCTCCGGCTCCAGCCGGGCGGCGGTCAGCAGCAGCGGCCGGTCGACGGCGCCGAGCTCGGCCCGCGCCTTCTGCCGCGCCCGTTCGTCGAGCTGCGCGGGGATCCGGGGCGGTGGCACCGCGATGGGCGCGAGCCGCGCGTCGCGCGCTCCCCGCGTCCGCGCACGGTCGACGAGCTCCGTGGACGCCCCGAGGACGACGCGCGAGGAGCGGACGATACGGCGCTCCAGCACGGGCATGACCCGGGCGCGCACCCCGTCGTCCTCGCCCTTGGTGTGCCAGGTGAAGACCAGCGGCGTACGGCGTCCCGCGAGGACCGTCTGGGCGAGCATCCCGGCGCGCAGCCCGTGGGCGTGCACCAGGTCCGAACCGGCGCAGGCGGCCCGCAGCACGGCCAGCGTGCGCAGCTCCCCGCCGCGGCCCACCGGCAGCCGCGCCACCTGCGCGCCCGCGTCGGTGAAGCCGTACAGCCGCTCGGCCCGCGGGGTGGCGACGACGGTGACCCGCACCCCGCGCGCCACCAGGCCGGCCGCCAGGGACCGCACGTGCGGCCCGGTGCCGTACCCGCCGCCGCCGACGATCTGCACGGCGTGCAGACCGCCGTACGGCTTGGCGCCGTACGCCGGGGCTGAGGTGGTGATCACGCGGCTGGCGCTCCCGTCTCGTCTCGTGGTGGCCGGACAGCAGGATGCCACTCCCGGCGGGGAGTATGGCACCGGAATGCGCCGCACCCCGGGGACCCGGACGGGCGATCACCCCGATGAGGGACGGTATGTCCGGGCGCCCCGCACATGCCCGCACCCCACACGGGTCCCGCCGTCAACACCGGCCGTCAGGTCCGCGCTGCGGCGTTACGGACGGCGCCCCCTACGACGCCGCGTCCACGCGCGCCGCCGCGAGCAGCTCCTCCGCGTGCGCCCGCGCCGTGTCCGAGTCCTCCTGGCCGGCGAGCATCCGGGACAGCTCGCGGACCCGCGCCTCACCCTGCAGGACGGTCACGCCGCTGCGGGTGACGGAACCGTCGTTGGTCTTCTCGACGAGCAGCTGCCGGTCGGCGAAGGCCGCGACCTGCGGCAAGTGCGTGACGACGACCACCTGAGCGGACTTCGCCAGCTTCGCCAGCCGGCGGCCGACCTCGACGGCGGCCTTGCCGCCGACGCCCGCGTCGACCTCGTCGAAGAGATAGGTGGGCACCGGGTCGGAGCCCGCGAAGACGACCTCGACGGCGAGCATCACCCGGGAGAGCTCACCGCCGGAGGCGCCCTTGGCGATGGGCCGCGCCTGCGCGCCGGGGTGCGGTGCGAGGTACAGCTCGACCTCGTCCACACCCGTCGGTCCGAACTCCGACAGTGGCCGGATTTCGACGGTCACGCGCGCGTGGGGCATCGCCAGCTCGGCCAGCTCGGCCGTCACCGCGGAGGCAAACCGTTCCGCCGCCTCGCGCCGCGCGTCCGTCAACGCCGCGCCGAGCTCCGTCAGCTCGCCGACGAGGGCGTCGCGTTCAGCGGTCAACTCGTCGATGCGGCTGTCGTCGCCCTCCAGCTCGGACAGGCGCAGGGAGCCCTCCTCGGCCCACACCAGAACCGCGTCGATGTCGGCGCCGTACTTGCGCGTCAGCTGTCCGAGCGCCGCCCGCCGCTCCTCCACGGCGGCCAGCCGCAGCGGGTCGGCGTCGATGCCGTCGGCGTACGCCGCCAGCTCCTGGCCGACGTCGGCGAGGAGGATCCCCACCTCCGTCAGGCGGTCCGACAGCCCGGCGAGCGCGCTGTCGTGCGAGCGGACGGCGTCCAGCGCCCGCTGGGCGCCCGAGACGAGCATGGTGGCGTCCACGCCCTCGGGGTCCTCGGGATTGCCCGCGAGAGCGGCGTGTGCGGCGTTCGCGGCGGCGGTCAGCGCCTCCGCGTGGCCCAGCCGCTCGGCCTCCGCGGCGAGTTCGGTGTCCTCGCCGGGGCGCGGCTCGACGCCGGAGACCTCGTTCAGACCGAAGCGCAGCAGGTCCGCCTCCTGCGCCCGCTCGCGGGCGCGGGTGGTGATCTCGTCCAGCTCGGCGGACTCCGCCCGCAGCCGCCGGTAGGCGGCGTCGTACTTGGCCAGCGGTACGGCGACCGCGTCGCCCGCGTACCGGTCGAGCGCCTCGCGCTGCCGGGCGGGCTTGAGCAGCCCCTGCTGGTCGGTCTGCCCGTGTACGGCGACGAGGTCGTCGGCCAGCTCGCCGAGCAGCCCGACGGGCACGCCGCGCCCGCCGACGTACGCCCGGGAGCGGCCCTCCGCCGAGACGGTGCGGCTGATGAGCAGCGCGCCGTCGTCGAGTTCGGCCCCGGCCTCCTCGGCGCGGACGGCCGCCGGCGCGTCCGGCGGGACGACCACGCGTCCCTCGACCGTGGCGCCCTTGGCGCCGATCCGTACCAGACCCGCGTCCGCCCGGCCGCCGAGCAGCAGCCCGAGGCTGGTGACGACCATGGTCTTGCCCGCGCCTGTCTCGCCCGTGACCGCGGTGAAGCCGGGCGACAGCTCGACGACCGCGTCGTCGATCACACCCAGGGACCGGATCCGCATCTCCTCCAACACGGATACGACCATACGAGGTTTTGAACCGGGGAATCCATCGCCCTCCCCTCGTACCGTCCTAATGGGGCGCCCCACGCCAGCCCGCAACGGGCAAAGCGAACTTAGCGACCAGCCGGTCCGTGAACAGCGCGTGGTGCAGCCGCGCGAGCCGCACCGGCACCGCCCCCCTGCGGACCTCGACCCGCGCGCCGGCGGGCAGGTCGACGGTGCGCCGGCCGTCGCACCACAGCACGCCGTGCTGCCCGGCGCCGTCCTGCACCTCCACCGCCAGCACCGACTTGGGCGAGGTGACGAGCGGCTTGGCGAACAGGGCGTGCGCGCTGATCGGCACCATCAGCAGCGCCTCGACCTCCGGCCACACCACCGGACCGCCGGCCGAGAAGGCGTACGCCGTCGAGCCGGTCGGGGTGGCGCACACGACGCCGTCGCAGCCGAAGCGGGACACCGGGCGGCCGTCGACCTCGGTGACGACCTCCAGCATCCGCTCGCGGGCGGCCTTCTCCACGGACGCCTCGTTGAGCGCCCAGTCGCGGTGCACGACCTCGCCGTTGGTGCGCACCAGGACGTCGATCGTCATCCGCTCCTCGACCTCGTACTCGCGGGAGACGACGCGGTCGACGACCTTGTCCAGGTCGTCCCGTTCGGCCTCCGCGAGGAAGCCGACGCGGCCGAGGTTCACGCCGAGCATCGGCACGCCGCCGGAGCGCGCGATCTCCGCACCGCGCAGCAGCGTCCCGTCACCGCCGAGGACGATGAGCAGCTCGACGCCCTCGACGGCCTCCGGTTCGGCGGCCGCGAGGGTCTCCACCCCGGACGGCAGCGGGACGTCGGCGGCCTCCGCCGCCAGCACGCGTACGCCGATCCCGCAGCGCAGCAGCCCCTGCACGACGAGTTCGGCGCTGCGGATGGCGGCGTCGCGGCCGGTGTGGACGAGCAGCAGAACGTTTCGTTCGGCCATCGGGTGTTCGGTCATTGGGGCCCCTCCGCCACGGCACGGTCGACATCCGCCGGATCGAGCTCCGGAGCACCGGCGCGCAGCCACAGAAAGTACTCGACGTTCCCCGACGGCCCGGGCAGCGGGCTGGCCGTCACTCCCAGCACCCCGAGGCCCAGCGCGGCGGCCCTTTCCGCCACCATGCGCACCGCCTCGGCACGCAGCTCGGGGCTGCGCACGACTCCGCCGCTGCCGAGGCGCTCCTTGCCCACCTCGAACTGCGGCTTGACCATCAGCACCAGATCCGCGTCCGGCGCGGTGCAGGCCACGAGCGCGGGCAGCACCAGTCCGAGCGGGATGAACGACAGGTCGCCGACGACCAGGTCCACCGGCTTCCCGTCGAGCTGCTCCGGCGTCAGTTCGCGTACGTTCGTACGGTCCTTGACGGTGACCCGCTCGTCGCTCTGCAGCGACCACGCGAGCTGTCCGTAGCCGACGTCGACGGCGACCACGTGCGCCGCGCCCGCGCGTAGCAGCACGTCGGTGAAGCCGCCGGTGGACGCCCCCGCGTCGAGCGCCCGGCGGCCCTCGACCTGCAGCCCGGCGGGCACGAACGCGGCGAGCGCGCCCGCGAGTTTGTGGCCGCCGCGGGAGACGTACTCGGGGTCGCTGTCGTCTTTCGTCACGACGATGGCCGCGCTGGTCTCCACCTGCGTGGCCGGCTTGCCCGCCGTCGCGCCGCCGACGGTGACGCGTCCGGCGGCGATGAGGGCCTGCGCCTGCTCGCGCGAGCGGGCGAGGTTGCGGCGGACGAGTTCGGCGTCGAGCCTTCTGCGCTGTACGGCCACGCTCAGCCCCTGTACGGGCCGGGTGCGGGCGCGGCAGCGGCGGCCGGTCCGGGCGGCGGGGGGCCGGGGCGGCGGTCGAGCTCCTCGAGGGCCCCGCGCAGCTGCCCGTGGGCGTCCTCGTACACCTCGACGTGCCCCTCGGTGGGCAGTTCGTCGGCGTCGGCCAGCCGCTCCAGGGCGGCGTCGACGTCCGCGTTGCCGGTCGGGGTCCGCACCACGCCCAGGGGGTGCGGCTCGGGCTCCTGGGGTGCCTGGAAGGCCCCCTCGGCGGCCTCGGGCGGCTCGGCCCCCTCGGGTGCCGTCGCGGCCCCGGCGGGGGCCTCGGGCATCGTTTCGCTCATGCCCCAGACGCTACCCTGCCGCACTGACCTTCCGGCGATGCGCCGGTGACGGTGCGGTCGGGTAGCGTCGGAGGCGATGCGAACGATCGAGGAATGCCGCGCCGCCCTGGACCGCCTGTCGGACAACATCGGGGGCGCCGAGGGCGACGTGCGGAAGGCCGCCGCGCTCGACCGCTCCCTGAGCTGCCGTATCACCGACCTCGACACGACCTTCGTGGGCAGGCTCCGGGACGGCCGCATCAAGGACGTCACGACGGTGCCGGGCGCCCCTGCCGACAAGGCCCAGATCCGCCTCACCATGTCGAGCGACGACCTGCTGTCCCTCGTCGACGGCGAGCTGAGCTTCGCGAAGGCGTGGGGCTCCGGCCGCGTCAAGCTGGAGGCGGGCCTGATGGACCTGGTCAGGCTGAGGTCGCTGCTCTAGACGCGCGCTCTTCCAGGCGCGCGCTGCTCTAGGCGCTCGCCTTTGTCAGCGGCACCCGGTCCTGCGGGCGCTTGCGGGCCGCCGGGACGACGAGCGGGGTGCCCGTCTCCGGGCACTCGATGACCTGGCACGCCAGCCCGAACACCTCCTCCACCAGCCGCGCGTCCACGATGTCGCCCGGCGCTCCCTCCGCCACGATCCGCCCGTCGCGCATGGCGATGAGGTGCGTGGCGTAGCGGGCGGCCTGGTTGAGGTCGTGGAGGACGGCGACCAGCGTGCGCCCCTGCTGCTCGTGCAGATCGGCGCACAGGTCGAGGACCTCGATCTGGTGCTGGATGTCCAGGAAGGTCGTCGGCTCGTCGAGCAGGAGCAGCGGCGTCTGCTGGGCGAGGGCCATCGCGATCCACACCCGCTGCCGCTGTCCGCCGGACAGCTCGTCGACGTACCGGTCGGCCAGCTGCTCGACGCCCGTGGCGGCCATCGACTCGCCGACGATCCGCTCGTCTTCGGCCGACCACTGCCGCAGCAGCCCCTGGTGCGGGTAGCGGCCGCGCGCGACGAGGTCGGCGACGGTGATGCCGTCGGGCGCGATCGACGACTGCGGCAGCAGGCCGAGCGTGCGCGCGACCTTCTTCGCCGGCATCGAACCGATGACCTGGCCGTCCAGCAGCACCCGCCCCTGCGCCGGCTTCAGCATCCGCGACAGGGCGCGCAGCAGCGTGGACTTGCCGCAGGCGTTGGGGCCGACGATGACGGTGAAGGAGTTGTCGGGGATCCGCACCGACAGCTGCTGCGCGATGATCCGCTGGTCGTAGCCGAGGGTGACGTTCTCGGCGGTGAGGCGGGCCGGTGCGGCGGTCATGCGGGCGCTCCAGGGGTGTGGTGCGGTCGGGGCTTCACGGGCTGCGGGGGTCTCATATGCGGCCCGCCCTGCGTTCGGTGAGCAGCAGCCACAGGAGGTAGACGCCGCCGAGGACGCCGGTGACGACGCCGACGGGCAGCTGGCGGTCGCCGAAGGCGCGCTGCGCGATCCAGTCGGCGGCGACCAGCAGCGCGGCGCCCATCGTCAGTGCGGGCAGCAGGTTGGGGCCGGGCGAGCGGGTCAGGCGGCGGGCCAGCTGGGGCGCGGTGAGCGCGACGAACGACACGGGTCCGGCCGCGGCGGTCGCGGCTGCCGTCAGCAGCACCGCGATGCCCATCAGCACGAGGCGGGTGCGCTCGACGGCCACGCCGAGCCCGTACGCGCTGTCGTCGCCCATCTCCAGCATCCGCAGCGGGCGGGCGTGCCCGAACGCCAGCGGCATCAGCACGGCGCACAGGGCGAGCAGCGGCCACACCTGCGACCAGTCGGCGCCGTTCAGGGACCCGGTAAGCCACACCAGCGCGCGGGCGGCGTCGACGATGTCGGCCTTGGTGAAGAGATAGCCGTTGACGGCCGTCAGCACGGCCGAGGCGCCGATGCCGACGAGGACGAGGCGGTAGCCGTGGACGCCCCGCTTCCAGGCGAGCAGGTAGATCAGCACGCCGGTGAGCAGTCCGCCGGCGAGCGAGCCGAGGGAGACCTGCACGGCGGTGCCGTCGAACACGACGATGACGACCATCGCGCCGACCACGGAGCCCTGCCCGAAACCGATCACGTCGGGGCTGCCGAGCGGGTTGCGGGAGACGGACTGGAAGATCGCGCCTGCCAGCCCGAGCGCGCCACCGACCAGCAGGCCGACCAGCACGCGCGGCAGCCGCAGCTCGTGGACGATGATCTCCTGCGCCGGATTGCCGTTGCCCAGGAGCGCCTTGACGGTCTCGGAGGTGGACATGGGGAAGTCACCGGTGCCGACGACCAGGACGCCGGCGGCCGCCGCGACGAGTGCCAGCAGCAGCACGACGACCGCGGCGCGCCCGTCCGTACGGACGGACAGTCCGCCGGGGCTTCGGAGGGTCTTGGACGAGGTCACAGCTGGGCCATCCTCCGGCGGCGGACGAGATGAATGAACACGGGTCCGCCGATCAGCGCGGTGACGATGCCGACCTGCAGCTCTCCGGGGCGGGCGACGACCCGGCCGACGACGTCGGCGCCGAGCAGCAGCACGGGCGACAGGACCGCGGCGTACGGCAGGATCCAGCGCTGGTCCGGGCCGGTGAAGCTGCGCACCATGTGCGGCACCATCAGGCCGACGAAGACGATGGGCCCGCAGGCGGCGACGGCGCCGCCGCACAGCAGCGTGGCGGCGACCATCGCGAGGGTGCGGGTGCGGGTGAGGTTCGCACCGAGGGCGCGGGCGGTGTCGTCGCCCATCGCGACGGCGTTCAGCGGCCGCGCGAGGGCCAGCGCGAGGAGCGTGCCGACGGCGAGACAGGGCAGCACTTTCCAGAACGTGCTCATGGAGGCGGAGGCCAGCGAGCCGACGGTCCAGAAGCGCATCCTGTCGAGCGCCGCCGTGTCGAGCAGCTGGACGGCCTGCACATAGCCGAAGAGGGCGGCGGTGACGGCCGTACCGGCGAGCGTGAGCCGTATCGGGGTGGCACTGCGGTGCCCGCCGAGGGCGTAGACGGCGACCGCGACGACCGCGGCGCCGGCGAACGCGAACCAGACGTAGCCGGTGAGGCTGGTGACTCCGAGCAGGCTGATCGCCGTGACCACGCCCGCGGAGGCCCCGGCGTTGATGCCTAGCAGCGAGGGGTCGGCGAGCGGGTTGCGGGTGAGCGCCTGCAGAACGGCTCCCGCGAGCCCCAGCGCGGCGCCGACGACGAGGCCGAGGAGGGTGCGGGGGATGCGCAGTTCGCGGATGACGGTGTCGTTGTCCGTCCCGCTGGGGGTGAAGACGCCGTGCCAGACGTCCCCGACGGGTATCGCCCTCGCGCCCAGCGCGATGCTCGCCACGACGACGGCCGCGAGCAGGGCGACGGATATCAGTAGCCCGAGCGAGCGGGTCGCGTTCCGCCCCCGCGGCGGGGCGTCTTCGACTGCCCCGACCTGGGGCGGACTCTTCACCAGCACGTCGTTAGGTTAGCCTAACCTCCCTGCACTGCCGAGGGGGGTCGGCCTGCGCGGGTGGTGGTCTGCGACACCCTCCGCACCTGGCGGGAGTGGTCTGTGACACCCCCCCCGCCGCCCCTTCATTCCCTGAGGGCCACCTTGTCCTTGTACGACAGACGGCCGTCGGTGAAGCACAGCCGGTACGCGGGTGTGGGTCCGCCCGGGATCGTCCGGTACAGCAGGCACTCGTCCGTGCCGGACGGCGCCGCGGGCGGGTTCTCCGGTCGCAGCCGGCGCGCGGGCAGGCGCTCCACCACGGCGGCGCGCGGCTCGCCGATCCGCATCCCGGCGTAGACCTCCTCGTCCAGGACGGAACCGCGGGCGGAGTACTGGTCGTAACCGATCATCAGCGCCAGCAGCGCGGCGACCCCCGCCGCGGGCAGCCAGACGGTCTGCAGCATGCGCCGGCGGGTGGTGCGGCTGGCGGCGTCCAACTGCCGGCGTACGCGGCCGTCCTCACCGGGCGGGGTGACGGCGGCGTCGGCGGTGAGGGGGAGGCGGGCGGTGACGGTGAAGACGCCGTCGCCGGTCCGGGTGCGGAGCGTGCCGCCTGCCTGGCGGACGCGTTCGTCCAGGCCGACCAGGCCGTAGCCGTCGCCGTTCGCGTCGCCCGGGCTGTGCGGGGCGGCGGTGTTGGCGACGGTGACGGCCGCCTGCTCCCCTTCGCGCAGCAGCGTCACGGTGACCGCCGCCCCCGGCGCGTGCTTGGCCGCGTTGGTGAGCGCCTCCTGGACGACCCGGTGGACCGCCCGGTCCGTCATCGGCGGCAGCGGGTCCGTCCCCGGGCCGAGCCGGTCGTCCAGCCGCACCGGTATCCCCGAGGCCACCGCCCGCTCGACCAGCGACGCCACCGACTCGTCCGCGGGCCGCAGCGGCGCCCCTTGCGCGTCCTCGCGGAGCAGCCCGACGACCTGGCGCAGCCGCCGGGTCGCGGAGGCGGCGGCCTGCCGCAGCTCCGCCGCCGCCTGCCGCCCGTTCGGGCCGACGTCGTCGGCCACCTGGAGCGCGGCGGCGCGCACCGCGATGAGGGTGAGGTCGTGGCCGAGGGTGTCGTGCATGTCCTGGGCGATGCGCGACCGCTCCCGCAGCCGCACCCGGTCGGCCGCCAGCTCCTGCTCCTGCTCGAGCCGTTCGGCGAGCTCCCAGCCGGTACGCACCAGTTCGGCCCGCTGCCGTACGTACAGGCCCGCCAGCCAGGGCAGGACGTACACCAGCAGCACGTTGCCCACGAGCGTGGTGCTGTCCGCCGCCGCCGGCCCTCGCGCGGCGGGGAGCATCAGCAGGACGCCGGCGACGCACACGGCGGCGAAGAACAGCAGCGCCGGCCGCCGCTGCTCCGCCCGCCGCCCCATCAGGTACACGAGGACCGCCTGCGCGAACCCGAACGAGCTGGCGTGCAGCTCGGGTGTGACCGCCAGGCCCAGCACCGCCGTCACCGCCACCGCGGCGAGCGGCTGGCGGCGCGAGAGCCACACGGCGACCGCGAGCAGCGGCACCGCGGCGGCCTTCACCCAGGGCAGCGGCAGCCCCTCGGCGCCGACCGGCGCGTCCACGTCGTCGGACAGCAGCAGCGGGGCTGTGATCACCACCCACAGCAGCACGTCCGCGACCCGCTCGCCGCCCGGAAACCGTCTCACCATGCCGGTCACGCTACGTGGCATCCGCCGCGGCGACACCCGACGAAAGTAGGTGCCCGCCGCCGACCTTCGGCGGGAGCCGCGAAGGGGCGGCCGTCCGTAGCGTCCGGGGCATGTTCCGTACCGCCGTCCGCACCGTGCTCGCGCACAAGGCCCGTCTGCTGATGACCCTGCTGTCCGTCACCCTCGGCGTGACGTTCGTGGCCGGGACGCTGGTCTTCACCGGCAGCGTCACCGAGGCGTACGCCCGAAGCTCAGAGCGGAGCGTCGCGGGCGTCGACGTGGCCATCCGGGCCGCCGCGACGGGCGATGCCGCCGCCAACGGCCGGCTCCTCGGCCGGCGACTCCTCGACCGGGCCGCCGCACTGCCCGCCGCCGCCTCCGCGACGGGCACCGCCTCCGGCTTCACCGCCCTGGCAACACGGGACGGCGGCCTGGCCGGCGCGGGCAGGCCCACCAGGGGCGCCGGATACGGCGGGGAGACGCTCACCGAGGGCCGGGCTCCCCGGGCCGCCGACGAGGTCCTCCTGGACGCCAGGACGGCCGCCCGGACCGGTTACGGAGTGGGCGACACCGTTCGCCTGTCGGTGACCGGGCCGGTCCTGCGGGCGAGGGTCACCGGGATCTTCGCCACCGACGACGGCGGCGTCGCGGCGGGCGGCTCCCTCACCCTCTTCGACCCGGCCACCGCGCAGCGCCTCTTCGCCCGCCCCGGCCACTACAACCGGATCGAGCTGACGGCCCGCCCGGGCTCCTCCCCCGACGAACTGCGCGCCCAGGCGGAGCGCGTTCTACCGCCCGGCACGCAGGCCGTCACCGCGGCCCGTCTCGCCGCCGAGCAGACGGAGCGCGACGCGGCCACCATCACGGCGTTCTCCCATGTGCTGCTGGCCTGCGCCGCCATCGCGCTGTTCGTCGGGGGCTTCCTCATCGTCAACACGTTCACCATGCTGGTGGCGCAGCGCACCCGGGAGCTGGCGCTGCTGCGGGCCGTCGGCGCCACCCGCCGCCAGGTGACCCGCTCGGTCCTCACCGAGGCGGCGCTGGTCGGGCTGGCCGCCTCGACGGCCGGTCTCGGGGCGGGCGTCGGTGTCGCCGCCGCGGTACGCGCGGTCCTCTCCGCGTCCGGCAGCACCCTCCCCGACGGCCCTCTCGTCGTCAGTACGGGCGCCGTGGCGGCCTCGCTCGCGTTGGGGGTGGGCATCACGGTGCTCGCCGCCTGGCTGCCCGCCCGCCGGGCCGCGAAGGTCCCGCCGGTCGCCGCGCTCGGCGGCGTGCACGCGCCGTCCTCACCGCGCTCCCTGCGGATGCGCCACACGCTCGGCGCCCTGCTCGCCGCCCCGGGCTGCGCCCTGGTGGTCGCCACGGCCGCCGGCACGGGCAGCACGTCGTCGCTGGGTCTGGGCACGGCGCTGCTGGTCACCGGGGTACTCGTTCTTACGCCGGCGCTGTCCCGGCCGGTGATCGCGGCGGCGTCCCCGCTGCTGCGGCAGGCCGGAGTCAGCGGCCGGCTGGCGGGACGCAACGCGCTGCGCGATCCACGCCGTACCGCCGCCACCGCCTCCGCACTCACCATCGGCCTGACCCTCGTCACGGGCCTGACGGTGCTCGGCGCCGGCGCGGACCGGGCCGTACGGGAGCTGGCCGCGACGGGCTATCTGCGCGCCGACTACCTCGTCAGCATGGCCGGCGACGGTGCGCTCGCGCCCGAAACGGAGCGCAGGCTGCGCGCCCTGGACGAGGTCACCTCCACCTCCCCGAGGGTCGTCACACAGGCCCGTGTGGGCGGGCTCCTCCAGGAGGTGACCGGTTTCCGCGCCGCCACCGCCGACGAACTGCTCGGACTTAACCTCGTCGAGGGCTCCTTCGCATCGACCGGGCAGACGGCCGTCGTCGACGACCAGACGTCCGCCGCACACGGCTGGCGACCGGGCGACACCCTGCCGGTCGTCTGGGCGGACGGCGCCCGCGGCCGACTGCGGCTCACCGGCGTCTACCGCGACAGCTTCGACGACGGTGTGAAGACGGACGTCTCCGTCCTCGCCCCGCATCTGGACCGGACCGCCGCCTCGACCGTCTTCGTGAAGACCGCGCACGGCCCGAGCGAGGAGACGGCGCGCGCGCTGGCGCGCACGCTGGGCGACAGCCCCGCCGTACGGATCTCCGACAAGGAGCACCTCGTCGACGACATCACCGGCGCCGTCGGCGTCGTCCTGGCCATCCTGTACGGGATGCTGGCCCTGGCCGTCGTCATCGCCGTCCTCGGCGTCGTCAACACCCTCGCCCTGTCCGTCCACGAGCGCACCCCGGAGATCGGCCTGCTGCGCGCCGTCGGCCTCGACCGCCGGTCGGCGGCGCGGATGATCCGGCTGGAGTCACTGGTCGTCTGCCTGTTCGGCGGGCTGCTGGGCCTCGGCCTCGGCGTCCTGTTCGGCTGGGCGGCCGGCGAACTGGCGGCCGCCCAGGAGGGCATCGACGTCTGGGCTCTGGTGCTGCCCTGGGACCGCCTCGGGCTCATCCTCGCGGCGTCCGCCCTGGTCGGTGTCGCCGCGTCCTTCTGGCCGGTCCGCCGCGCGGCCCGTCTCGACGTGCTGACGGCGATCGGGAGTGACTAGCGGGGCATGACGGCGTCAGAGGTCCCCGGGCTCGCGGTCCACCAGCCCCGCCTCGTACGCCAGCAGCGCCGCCTGCACCCGGTTGCGCACCTCCAAGCGGCTGAGCGCCGCGCTCACATACGCCTTGACGGTCGCCTCCGCCAGCCGCAGCCGCTCCCCGATCTCCGCGTTCGACATCCCGGCGCCCACGAGGGCGAGCACGTCGCGCTCGCGAGGTGTCAGCACGCCGACGCGCTCCCGCGCCGACGACCGCCGGACCATCGGCCCGCCGCTCAGCTGCTGCATCACCCAGTGCGCGATCTCCGGGGAGAGATACGAAGCGCCCTGGCGCACGGCACGCACCGCCGTCATCAGCTCGTGCGGATCCCCCGACTTGAGCAGGAAACCGCTGACACCGGCCTCCAGCGCGGCGGTGATGTACTCGTCCTCGGAGAAGGTCGTCAGCATCACCACCGCCACCTCGGGCACCGCCCGGCGCAGCTCCGCCGCGGCGGCCAGCCCGTCCAGCACCGGCATCCGGATGTCCAGCAGGGCCACGTCCGGCCGGTGGGCGCGGGCGAGTTCCAGCGCCTGCCGTCCGTCGCCCGCCTCGGCGACGACCTCCACGTCCGCCGCCGCTCCCAGGATGGCGCGCACGCCGGCACGCACCATCGCCTCGTCGTCGGCCAGCAGCACTCTGATCACGCCTCTGACGCTACCGCGCGCCGGAGACGGCCGGTCAAGGGCTGTCCATGGGCGCCAGGGCGATCCGGGGCGGTCCAGGGCCTCACATGCCGAGCCGGGCGAGCGCCTTCCCCGCGTCCAGCTCGCAACGGCCCCCGCCCGCCCGCGTCCACGCGGCGGCGCACAGCGCGCGCAGCCCGTCGACGGCGGTCCCGTCACCCTCCAGGACGAGACGGCCGTCCTGGGCGGCCGCCGTCCACCCGCCGCACCGCCCGTCCTCGCCCACCACCGGATGCGGCTCCAGCAGCCCCCGCAGATCGGCGGACACATACGCCGGGCGGTGCTGCGGTGGCGCGGCGAGCAGCGCCGCCGCGTCCGTGACACCGGTCAGGACGAGCAGGGAGTCGACGCCGCCGTTGTACGCGCCCTCGATGTCCGTGTCGAGCCGGTCACCGACGACCAGCGGCCGCTCCGCCCCCGTACGGATGATGGTCTCGCGGTGCATGGGCGGCTGCGGCTTCCCCGCCACCTGCGGCTCGGCCCCGGTCGCGATCCGTACGACCTCCACCGCCGCGCCGTTCCCGGGCGCGATACCGCGTCCGCTGGGGATCGTCAGGTCGGTGTTGGAGGCGAACCACGGCACGCCCCGGGCGACGGCGTACGACGCCTCCGCGAAGCGGCCCCACGTCAGCCCGGGACCGCCGTAGCCCTGGACGACGGCCGCCGGATCGTCGTCCGCCGAGTCGACCGGGGTGAGCCCCTGCTCCCGCAGCGCCTCGTACAGCCCCTCGCCGCCGACGGTCAGCACCCGCGCACCGGCCGGCACCTGGTCGGCGATCAGCCGCGCCACCGCCTGCGCGGAGGTGATGACGTCCGCCGGGTCCGCCGGCACGCCCAGCTCGGTCAGATGGGCGGCCACCGTCTGCGGCGTACGGGAGGCGTTGTTGGTGACGTAGGCGAGCCGCATGCCCGTGAAGCGGGCCGTGCCGAGCGACTCCACCGCGTGCTCGATCGCGGCGCCGCCCTCGTAGACGACCCCGTCGAGGTCGAGGAGCGCCGTGTCGTACGCCTCGTCGAGGGGGAGCTCGCTGCCGGAGGGACGGCTTCTGCGGTGCTGGGTCACGGGGGACTCCTTTCTCCCCCGATCATCCCTCATGCCCCACGCGGCATACGATCCGGACCATGCACAGTTCGCCGGGTCTTCAGCTGCGGCCCTTCCAGGGTCTGCGTTACGCCCCCTCCCGCGTACGCAGTCTGGCCGCGGTGACCTCTCCCCCGTACGACGTCGTGGTCCGTCCGGAGGGGAAGCACCATCTGGAGACGGCGGACCCGCACAACATCGTCCGGCTGATCCTGCCCTCCGGTCCCGACCAGGCCGCGGCGACCCTCCGCCGCTGGCAGCGGGAGGGCGTTCTGGTCCCCGACGAGCAGCCGGCCGTCTACGTCTACGAGCAGCGCAAGGACGACGCCCTCCAGCGCGGCCTCATCGGCGCCCTGCGGCTCAGCGAACCGGCCGAGGGCGTCGTCCTGCCGCACGAGGGCGTGATGGAGCACATCGTGCAGGACCGGGCCGCCCTGATGCGCGCCATGGACGCGAACCCGGAGCCGCTGCTCCTGTCGTACGTCAGCGACGGCCGCGCCACGGGCGCCATGGCGGTCATCGAGCGCGCGGCGGTACGCACTCCCCTGCTCGCCACGACGACGGAGGACGGCGTCGCCCACCGGCTGTGGGCCGTCACCGACCCCGCCGAGCTGGCGGAGATCGACGCCGACCTCTCGACCCGCCAGGCGCTGATCGCCGACGGCCATCACCGCTGGGCCACCTATCTGCGTCTGCGCGACGAGCACCCGGGCCCCGGCCCCTGGGACTACGGTCTGGTGCTGCTCGTGGACACCGCCCGCTATCCCCTGCAGGTGAAGGGCATCCACCGGGTGCTGCACCGGCTGCCGGCGGCCACGGCGCTGGCGGCACTGGACGGCGCGTTCGAGGTGACCGAGATCGACGGCCCTCTGGGGCGCGCTCTCGACGTCCTTTCCACGGTGGAAACGGACGACACGGCGTTCGTGCTGACGGGTGGCGACACCTTCCACCTCGTCCGGCGCCCGGATCCGGGGCTCCTCTCCCGTACGATCCCCGCCGACCGTCCGGCGGCCTGGCGCACACTCGACGCCACCGTGCTGCACGCGACACTGCTGGAGCACGTCTGGCAGGTCCCCGACCAGCCGGCGCACATCGGGTATCTCCACGACCCCGGGGCGGCCGTGGAGCACGCCGAGCGGCACGGCGGCACGGCGGTGCTGATGCGACCGGTGCGCGAGGAGGTCGTCCGGGAGCTGGCGCGCGCGGGGGTCACCATGCCGCGCAAGTCGACGTCGTTCGGCCCGAAACCGGCCACGGGGCTGGTGCTGCGTTCGCTGTCCCTGGGCTGAGGCCGCACGGCCCTGCCGTGGAACGACGAGACCCCCTCCCGCACCCGGGAGGGGGTCTCGTCGTCGTACGTCGGTCAGGCGCGCTCAGTCGTCGGTGGCGTCCACGACGGGCTCGGCGAGGTCGTCCGCCGGCTTGACGTCCCTCTCGGCGTCCTCGGCGCGCTCACGCGGCTGCGGACGGTCCTCGGGGGTCTCGTACTCGTCGTCGTCCTCGTCGTAGTACTCCTCGCCGCCGAAGGCGGTCGGGACGGAGTCCTCGTCGACGTCGCCGTGCTGGAACTCCGCACCCTCGTCGTCGGCCTCGTCGTCGTCCTGGTAACGGGCCTCCTCGTAATGGGCGTCCTCGTCCCGGTCCTCGTCCTCCGCGTCCTCGTCGAGGGCGTCGGTGAACTCGATGCCGTCGAGCCGTGCCAGCCGGTCCGACGCGTCCGTGGTGCCGTCGTGGTCGGCCTCCAGGGCCTTGGCGAACCAGTCGCGGGCCTCGTCCTCCCGGCCGACCTCGAGCAGCGCGTCGGCGTACGCGTAGCGCAGCCGCGCGGTCCACGGGTGTACGGCGCTGGAGCCCAGCTCAGGGCTCTGCAGGGTGACGACGGCGGCCTCGGCCTGCCCCATGTCCCGGCGCGCCCCGGCGGCCACCAGGCGCATCTCGACCTGCCCGGCCTTGTCCAGCCGCTGCACCTCGGGCGCACCGGCCATCTCCAGGGCCCGCTCGGGCCGGCCCATACCGCGCTCGCAGTCGGCCATGATCGGCCACAGCTCGTGCGTACCGGTCATCCGCCGCGCGGCCCGGAACTCGGCGAGGGCCTCCTGGTAGCGCCCGGTGGCGTACGCGGCGAAGCCGGCGGCCTCGCGGACGGCACCGACACGGGACGCGAGGCGCAGCGCGACCTTGGCGTGCCCGTAGGCCGTCTCGGGGTCCTCGTCCAGCAGACGGGCGATCATGACGAGGTTGCGGGCGACGTCCTCGGCCAGGGTCTTCGGCAGGCTCTGCAGCTCCTGCTTCACCGACTTGTCGATCTCTTCACCGGTGACGTCTTCGTGAATCGGCAGCCGCTTGATCGGCGGCCGGTCGTTGTCCCGCCGGAAGCCACCGCGGTCATCGTCCCGACGCGGACCACGGTCGAACCGCCCCCGGCTCTCGCCGTAGGGTCGCCGACCGCCGCGGTCGTCGCGGCGGTAGCCGCCACGGTCGTCATCCCGGCGCGGGCCACGGTCGTCCCGACGGAAACCGCCACGGTCGTCATCGCGACGCGGGCCACGATCGTCCCGACGGAAGCCACCACGGTCGTCGTCCCGGCGCGGACCACGGTCATCCCGACGGAAGCCACCACGGTCATCGTCGCGACGCGGACCACGGTCATCCCGACGGAAACCGCCGCCGCCACGACGGTCGTCATCGCGGCGCGGGCCCCGGTCGTCCCGACGGAAGCCACCGCGGTCGTCATCGCGACGCGGACCACGGTCGTCCCGACGGAAACCGCCACGGTCGTCGTCCCGACGCGGACCGCGATCGTCGCGACGGAAACCGCCACGGTCGTCATCGCGACGCGGACCACGGTCGTCCCGACGGAAACCGCCACGGTCGTCGTCCCGACGCGGACCACGATCGTCGCGACGGAAACCACCACGGTCGTCATCGCGACGCGGACCACGATCGTCGCGACGGAAACCGCCACGGTCATCGTCGCGGCGCGGGCCGCGGTCATCCCGCCGGAAGCCACCGCGGTCGTCGTCCCGGCGCGGACCACGGTCATCCCGGCGCGGGCCACGGTCGTCGCGACGGAAGTCCCCACCACCACGCCGGTCGTCATCGCGGCGCGGGCCACGGTCGTCGCGACGGTAGCCACCGCGGTCGTCGTCCCGGCGCGGACCACGGTCATCCCGACGGAAGTCCCCGCCACCACGCCGGTCATCATCTCGGCGGAAACCACCGCTGCGGCGGTCATCGCCCCGGTCGTCGCGACGGTAGCCGCCACGGTCGTCATCGCGACGCGGACCACGGTCATCCCGACGGAAGCCACCACGGTCGTCGTCCCGACGCGGACCACGGTCATCCCGGCGCTCGTCACGCCGGAATCCGCCACCGCCACCGCCACCGCGACGGTCGTTATCCCGACGGGGGGCACGGTCGTCACGGCGGTAGCCACCCCGCTGGTCGTCCCGGCGAGGACCACCACGCCGGTCGTCATCGCGGCGGGGGCCGCCGTCCTTGCGACGGAAGCCGTCACCGTTCGCAGACATCGTGTCTCCTGTCATCGGGTACCGCAGTTCATTCTCACGCAGCCGGCGAGGCAACGCGCTTCGAGCCAAAACAAAAAGAGGACCCCTGGTCCCAGCGCTCACGCTGGGACCAGGGGTCCTCACAAAGATTGTTCGGCGGCGACCTACTCTCCCACAGGGTCCCCCCTGCAGTACCATCGGCGCGGAAAGGCTTAGCTTCCGGGTTCGGAATGTAACCGGGCG